>CANQIW010000081.1 GCA_947624055.1 uncultured Lachnospiraceae bacterium | reverse complement strand
CACCATCTGCCATACGAAGACGGTGGATATGCCGTCCGTGGCGCGTGAGGCGGACATCATCATCGTGGCAGCGGGCCGCGCGGGCGTGGTCGGCGCCGAGTACGTGAAGCCGGGTCAGATCGTCATCGATGTAGGCATCAACGTCAACGCGGAAGGAAAGCTCTGCGGCGATGTGGACTACGCGGCGGTGGAGCCGATCGTGGAAGCGATCACTCCGGTGCCGGGCGGCGTCGGAAGCGTGACGACATCCGTCCTCGTAAGCCATGTAGTGGAGGCGGCCGCGAAGCGCTGCTAAATGCTCTTGCTGATGGCGGATGTGTGTCTGCTGCTCTGCCGTTCCCGGGGTGGACGGCGGCGACTGCAAAAGACAAAAGAGAATGCCGCAGACATGGGATGCATATGTCCCATGTACTGCGGCATATTTTTTTCTTTCGGGACATAGATTTTAGAAGATAGCTTTCGTTCAAAGGCGTGTCTGTTATGAAAAAAGCAAGGTTCAGGCAATCGGTGAAGGCCTTTGTTGAGGCGGCGCAGATCCCGGAAGATTTTTTGAAAGGAAACGCTCTGATCACGATGGAGGGACAGGAGCACATCATCATTGAGAATTTCAAAGGCATTTCCTCCTGCACAGAGAGGGAGATCCGGCTTGTCGCGAACAGGAGAAAGATCTGTGTCGCAGGGGAAAAGCTCAGAATCGACAATTTCACAAAGGAGGAGATTGAAATTTCCGGACATATCCGTAAATTGGAATATTTGTAGGAATGCGGCGATCGTTTTCATAACACAAGATACTAAATTATACTTATAGCGCTGCGGAGGACGGAATGAAGGGACAGTTTTCAAATCTGCTGAAAGGTTATGTGCGCATACGGATCACAGGAAGTTCCTACGACCGTTTTCTGAATCTCTGCGCCTATCATGAGATCAAACTGTGGGAGCTTCTGCCTGTGGACGAGGCTTACGAGGCGTATATAAGCAGAAAGGATTTCAAAAAACTGAAGGCGATCGTGAAAAAGAGCCATGCGTCCGTCAGGATCACGGAGCGGCACGGGCTTCCTTTTTTTATGCATCGATACCGGAAGCGCAGGGTCTACGTGGCAGGCATCGCCGCAGCGTTCGCGCTGATGCTCTGGCTGTCCGCGCATATCTGGAATATCCGTGTCGACGGGAATCTGTCGCAGACGGACGATGTGATCTTTGAGTATCTCGCGCAGGCCGGAGTACGGCACGGCATGTGGAAAGCGGGCGTGGACTGCAAAGAGCTTGCCGCTGGGATACGCAATTCCTTTACAGAATTTGCCTGGGTCGCTGCGGAATTGAAAGGGACGCAGCTGACGATCCATGTGAAAGAGGGAATCTCCGGAGCGGAGAATGACGCTGAGGAGAAAGGAGAAGAAGAACCGTCGAGTCTTGTGGCCGCGCGCGCCGGTACGGTTGTCTCTATCTATGCGCGAAGCGGCCTTCCGGCGGTTCATCCGGGCGATGAGGTAAAAAAAGGCGACCTGCTCGTGTCAGGCGTCCTGCCGATCGTGGACGACAGCGGAGAGACCGTTTCCAGACAGTATGTGGCGGCAGACGCGGATGTCGTGATCCGCCGGACAAGGAAATATTACGACGAGGTACCAATCACTGCGCTGCAGAAGCATTATACGGGCAGGGAAAGATCGGCGTGGCTGCTGCAGATTGGCGACGTGCCGTTTGCCATGCCGGCAGATTTTGAGGCGCTCGGATCGTATGATCTGATGTCTGAACTTGTGCAATGCCGCCTCGCGAAAAATTTTTACCTGCCCCTGTACGCGAGGAAAATAACGGCAAAAGAGTATGAGCAGGTGGAGGTTATCCGCACAAAAGAGGATGTTTTGAAAATTTTGGAGTCTGATTTTCAGGATTTTTATAAAAATTTACAGGAAAAGGGGGTTCAATTATTTGAAAATGATGTTAAAATAGAATGGAATGAGAAGTCTGCCATCGCATCCGGCACTCTGCTTGTCGGGGAACAGGCGGTGAGGCGCACTGCGGTGGAGATTCACGAGGAGGAATTGCCAGACGATGAGTATGGTTGAGCTGCCGCTTACGATCCCGACGGGACAGGAACAGAACATCTTCGGCCAGTTTGACAGGTATGTAAAGAAAATTGAACGCGCGCTTACGGTCACGGTGCTGAGCCGCGACGGCGTGACGCGGGTTCTCGGAAGCCCTGCGAATGCGGAGAGAGCGAAGAAGATTTTTGACAACCTGTGCGTGCTTTCCTCCAGAGGGAACGTCATCACGGAGCAGAATGTAGACTATGCGATCGCCCTGTCGATGGAGGAGAAGCAGGATTCTCTGGTGGAGATGGACGGCGACTGCATCTGCCATACGGTGAACGGCAAGCCGATCAAGCCGAAGACGCTCGGGCAGAAGGAATATGTCGACGCGATCCGCAGGGACATGGTTGTGTTCGGCACAGGCCCTGCCGGGACCGGCAAGACCTACCTGGCGATGGCGATGGCGATTACCGCGTTCAAGAATGACGAGGTGGGGCGGATCATTCTCACAAGACCGGCGATCGAGGCGGGAGAGAAGCTTGGATTTCTGCCGGGAGACCTTCAGAGCAAGGTTGACCCGTATCTCAGACCGCTCTATGACGCGCTTTACCAGATCATGGGACCGGACAGCTTCGTCAAGAACATGGAGAAGGGACTGATCGAGGTAGCGCCGCTCGCTTACATGCGCGGGCGTACGCTGGACAATGCGTTTATCATACTGGACGAGGCGCAGAATACGACGCCGGCGCAGATGAAAATGTTCCTGACAAGGATCGGCTTCGGCTCGAAAGTGGTGGTGACGGGCGATCTGACGCAGAAGGATCTGCCTGCAGGCAATCCCTCCGGGCTCGACGTCGCGATGAAGGTGCTCGGCAAAGTCGAGGGCATCAGTTTCTGCGCGATGACGAGCAAGGACGTCGTGCGGCATCCCCTTGTGCAGAGAATTGTCAACGCATATGAGGAGTACGAGCAGAAGGACAGGACAAGAGAGAAGCAGAAGGACAAGCGTCGGGAGGGCAGACGGCGATAGCCGCGGCTGTCCGCTTATGAGTGAAGCCCTGCTGCTTTGCCGCTGTATGAAGCGGCACGGGATGGGAGAAGCCTATGACAATTGATTATGAGAACGAGTATGGCGAGATTCCGGGGCTGGAGCCGGAAAGGCTGGCAGAACAGGTGATCACCGCCGCGCTTGATTATTTGAACTGTCCGTATGAGGAGCGGGTTGGCCTCCTGCTTACAGGCGATGAAGAGATCCACAGGCTCAATCTTGAACATCGCGGTATAGACCGCGCGACGGATGTATTGTCGTTTCCGATGACGCAGTACGAACGGCCCGGTGATTTTTCGATGTTTGAGGAGGAGGAGGACGTCGGGTGCTTCGACCCGGATTCGGGGGAGCTTTTGCTGGGCGATATCGTTCTGTCGATGGATCATGTATTCGCGCAGGCGAGGGAATACGGGCATTCGGCGCGGCGGGAATTCGCTTTCCTGATTGCGCACAGCGTACTGCATCTGGTCGGCTATGATCATATCACAGAAGAAGAGGCCGGGGAGATGGAACATATACAGAACGAAATTTTAAATCAGTTAAATATTACAAGGGAGGAATTGACATGAGACACAAAAAAATCAAAAGACTGATCGCAGCAGTGGGCGCGGCTGCAATGCTGGCGGGCTGCATGGCACAGAGCATGGTCGTGTCGGCGGAGGAGAACGGCATGGTGCGAAGCTTCCTGACAGGCAAGCTCGTACCGGAGAGCGTCGGCAGGCAGAGAGCGATCGCTGTCATGCTGAACAATATCTACGACGCGCTTCCGCAGTCCGGGATCGGGAATGCGTCAATCGTCTATGAGGCTCCGGTGGAGGGCGGAATCACCCGTTTGATGGGAATCTTCGAGGACTATCAGGATGTGGAGCGCATCGGTTCCGTGCGAAGCAGCCGTGAGTATTATGTGATCTTCGCGCGTGAGTTTGATGCTTTTTATCTGCATTACGGACAGGCCTGGTATGCGCTGCCGCTTCTGAGGGATGGGGATACATACAACATCAGCGGCCTGAGCGGGGAGAATGACGCCGGGCGCGGAGAGGAAGAGTATGTTTACTATCGCGGCGATGACTTCCCGGCTCCGCACAATGTGTTCACGAATTACAATATGATTCAGGACGGCATTGATTTCCTCAATTATCCGAGGGAATATTCCGACTGGTATCTGGAGCAGGGCGGTCACTATCAGTTCGCGGCCGATGACGCGCCGACCCTTCTGGAGGGCGGGCAGGACGCCGCCTATGTCGCTCCCGGTTACGACTATAACAACGCCTATTTTACCTATGATCCGTCTACCGAAAAATACCTGCGCTTCCAGTTCGGCGATCCGCAGATCGACCTGACGACAGGGAAGCAGCTCTCCTACGACAACATCATTTTCCAGTATTGTTCCTGGAGAAATCAGGTGGATTCCGACACCTATCTGGATATTGACGTCGTGACCAGCGGAAAAGGGAAATATATCACAAAGGGCAAGGCGATCGACGTCACGTGGAGCAAGGACGGAGGAAACTGGGATGACCAGTTCGCGCCGGGAAACTTCACGCCGACCAAATATTATGACGAGAGCGGCAACGAGATCACGCTGAACCAGGGGAAGACCTGGGTCTGCATTGTGCTTGACACGGAGAGCGACAAGGTTCAGGTAAGCGCCGAATAAAATGACAGGGGTTCAACGTGAAAGAGAAAACGAAGAACAGAAATAATTTTTTAGTCCAGGGATCGATCCTCGCGGCAGCGTCGATCATAGCGAAGATCATCGGTCTGATCTACCGCATCCCGCTTCTCAATACGCTTGGGAACGAGGGGATCAGCTACTATTCGACGTCAAATGAGATCTATGCGATCATACTGATGATCTCCTGCTTCAACCTGCCGCTTGCGATCTCAAAGCTGGTATCAGAACGCGTCCACAGAGGCGAATACCGCAACGCGCACAGGGTTTTCCTGTGTGCGGTGCGGTTTGCGCTGCTGTCCGGCGGTTCTCTCGCGCTGCTGACATATGCTTTTGCAGGGGTGATCACCAAGAACCTGATGTCCTATGAACTCGCGAAGTACAGTCTCCGTGTTCTGGCGCCGGCAATCTTTATCTCGGCGATCATCGGGACGTTCCGCGGATACTTTCAGGGCTATTCGACGATGGTGCCGACCGCGATCTCACAGGTGATCGAGCAGATCGCCAACGCCGTGATCACACTGGTATGTGCCGGCGTCATGTTCAGTTACGGGGAAACGCTCGCTGCGGGCGGGGGCAACGCGTCGCTGGGACCGGCGTGGGGTGCGGCCGGAGGCACTTTCGGTACGGTCGCGAGCATCACGATCGCGCTTATCTTCATGATGGCCGTCTATACGGCGCAGAAGAAGACGCTCGCGCGCAATATGCGTCAGGATCACAGCGGCGTACGGGAATCAACGGTAATGATCTATCGCCAGCTGATCCTGACAATTCTTCCGGTTATCCTGAGCACGGTCGTCTACAACATCAGCAATGTCGTGGATCAGGGGATCTTTTTCCGGGTATTGAAAGGACAGGGATACACGGATGCCCAGTACGGAACGATCTGGGGAATCTATTCCGGACAGTTCCGTGTGCTGATGAATGTGCCGCTGGCGCTCGCGTCCTGTCTGGCTCCGTCCATTGTCCCGAGCCTGACTGCCGCGATGGCCAGCCGCAACCGCGTGGAGGCAAGACAAAAGATCAAGGTTTCTATTCGTTTTACAATGCTGTTGACGATCCCGTGTGCGGCCGGGATGGCGGCGCTCGCGAAGCCGATCATCACGATGCTGTTCACACAGGAGACCGGAGTACCGCTTTCCGTGGGGATTATGCAGGCGGGTGCGCTGATGATCATCTTTTATGCGCTTTCGACGCTTACGACCGGTATTCTGCAGGGACTCGGACATCTGAAGACTCCGCTGATCAACTGTTCGATCGCGCTTGTACTGCATCTGATCCTGCTGTATATGCTCCTGACATCTGCAAATCTGAACATTTACGCGGTCGTCTATGCGAATATTTTCTTTGCGCTTGTCATCTGTATCCTGAATGGGATCGCGATCGCGCGCTGCATGAGTTATCGACAGGAGTGGTATAAGACGTTTATCGTTCCGGCGATCGCTTCGATTATCATGGCTGCGGCTGTGTATGTGGTCTACAGCGTATTTAACACTTTTGCGGGCAATACGGTGTCCACGATACTTTCCGTGCTGACAGGAGTCGTTATATACTGTGTCGGACTTGTCTCCTTCCGCGGCATTACGGTCGATGAACTGGCGACATTTCCAAAAGGTCATCTGATCATTCGCGCGCTGCGCAGGATCGGACTGGCGAGGTAAACAGAACAACGTTCGGTACAGGCCGGAGCATTTGCCGGCGAGGGCGCAGGGCCATGGCGCAGCTGTGAGCGTACTGAACAGATGGGAGTTGTCATGGGCAACAGAGAGGGACTCAGTGATAAAAAACGCATTATCGTAAAGATCGGAAGCTCCTGTATCACGCACAGTGAGACAGGGGCTCTGAATTTGACAAAGCTCGAGATTCTGGTACGTGAGCTTTGTGATCTGAAGAATATGGGAAAGGATGTGATCCTGGTGTCCTCCGGTGCGATCGCGGTCGGCCGGCAGACGATCGGATTCCATCACAGACCCAAAAGTGTGGCCGAGAAGCAGGCATGCGCGGCGATCGGCCAGGCGCAGCTGATGATGATCTATCAGAAGCTGTTCAGCGAGTACGGGCATCAGGCGGCGCAGGTTCTGATGACAAAGAAGACAATGGTGGATAATCTGAGCAGAAAGAATGCCTCGAACACCTTCGAGGAGCTGCTTCTGCTCGGCGCGATCCCTGTCGTGAATGAGAACGATACCGTGGCGACCTACGAGATCCAGTTCGGCGACAACGATATGCTCTCCGCGATCGTGACCGCATTGGTCGGCGGGGATATGCTGATCCTGCTCTCGGATATTGAAGGGTTATATACAGATGATCCGCGTGAGAATCCGGATGCCCGGTTTATTGACACCGTGGCGGAGCTGGACGATGGGCTGATGCGCATGGGAAAGGGCAGCGGCAGTGATGTTGGAACCGGCGGTATGGTCACGAAGCTCTCCGCCGCGAAGGTGGCGACGGCCGCCGGAGCGGATATGGTGATTGCGAGCGGGGCGGACTTTCACGTGCTCCACAAGATCATGCGCGGGGACAAGATCGGCACGCTGTTCCAGGCAAGGCCGCGGGAGGAGTTTCATCTGATCGATATACTGGAGGATGAGCTGTGAGGAGGTGCATGTATGGATGACAGGAAGCTGCAGCGCATCAACGAGCTGGCAAGGAAATCAAAGGCGGAAGGCCTGACAGAGACGGAACGGCAGGAGCAGGCGGAGCTGCGCAGGGAATACATTGAGGCAGTTCGCAGAAACCTGCGCGGACAGCTTGATAACATTGATATTATCAACAAGGATGGAAAAATAGAAAACCTGGGTGAGAAGTATGGAAAAAAGGGAAATTAGAACGCTGGTTTCTGCGCGGAGGAAGCAGATCACTGCAGAGGAGATCGCAGAGAAAAGCGGCCGGATCTGTGAGCGCATTCTGGAGACGGACGCGTTTGAGAAGGCCGGAGCGGTCTATGTGTATATGGACTGTAAAGGCGAGGCCTCGACAAAGCCGCTGATCGAAGCGGCATGGAAGCTTGGAAAGAAGGTCGCAGCTCCCCGTGTGCAAGGGGATGAGATGGCCTATTATTATATCGAATCGTATCAGGATGTCGCTCCGGGATATTTTGGGATTCCGGAGCCGGTTTTGTCCTGTGAGGAAGCGCACGATGAAGACGCGCTTCTGATCATGCCGGGCGTAGGCTTTGATGTGGAGCGCCATCGCTGTGGCTATGGGAAGGGCTTTTACGACCGCTATCTGGTGGCGCATACCGGACACACGACGGTCGCCGCCGCGTTCGAGTTTCAGATGGTGGACGAGGTGCCGGCGCAGGAGCATGATATCCTGCCGCAGTATCTGGTTACGGAGCAGCGAATGTTTGCGGATCCGGACGTGCTGCTCGCCGCGATTGGGCAGAATGCGCGCGCGATGGAGCCGCTGCTGCGAAAACTGTCCACGGCGCAGAAGAACGAGGCGCTTTTGAAGGCTGCGGACGAGCTGATCGCGTGCCGGTCCGAGCTTCTGAAGGCGAATGCGGAGGATATCGCCCGCGCGAGGGAGAACCACATGCCGGAAGGACTTGTGGACCGTCTGATGCTGAATGAGAGCCGTATTGAGGGCATGGCGGAGGGACTGCGCCAGATCGCGCGGCTCGACGACCCGATCGGTGAGGTCTCCGAGATGAAGCAGCGGCCGAACGGCCTGCTAATCGGCAGAAGACGTGTGCCGCTCGGCGTGATCGGAATCATCTATGAGTCCCGTCCGAATGTGACGGCCGACGCGTTCGGCCTGTGCTTCAAGACCGGCAACGCCGTGATCTTAAAGGGCGGGAGCGACGCGATCCAGTCCAACACGACGATCGTGCAGGCGCTCGGACACGCGCTTGAAGCATGCGGCATTTCGCGGCGCGCGCTGCAGCTGATCCCGGTGACGGACCGCGAGACGACGGCGCGCTTTATGTGCCTGAAAGAATATGTGGACGTGCTGATCCCGCGCGGCGGCGCAGGGCTGATCCGTACCGTGGTGGAAAAGAGCACGATTCCGG
>CANQIW010000080.1 GCA_947624055.1 uncultured Lachnospiraceae bacterium | reverse complement strand
TCGAGGCGGTCCGGCTCCGTGACGTCCGTAAGCATGGAATCATAGAAAACCAGGCTCGAACTGTAGCCGACCTTCGCGATCACGAACACTGCCAGAAACACGATCCAGGAAGAAGGGAAGGACAGCGCCGCACAGCCGATTACACCCACCATCATGCTGACCGTAAAAACCGGCTTCTTGAAATTCTTCGTGTCTGCGAGCGTGCCAAAGACCGGTCCGATGACCGCCACGATCACGGTCGCGACGGAAGCGGCGTAGCCCCAGTACGCCAGATAGTCCACCTCCGAAAGACCCGCGCCTCCCGCCAGAGAATTGAAATAGATCGGCAGGATCGTCGCGATCAGCAGTGTAAACGCGGAATTTCCCACATCATAAAGGATCCAGTATTTTTCCAGCTTTGTAAGCTTCGTATTCATTCTTCTCTCCTCCTGTCGATTTCTGATCCCAAACATGCCTCCTGCCCTCTGGGAAGCTCTGCTGTACGCAACCGGACTGCCCCGGATCCGCGGCTTTCGTCACTCGAAGGTCCGGTCAAAGCGCGGATTCAGCTCCTGTCCCGTGCGCAGACTCTCATCAAAGCTCATGATCATCTCCGCCGCGACGCCGATCGCGCCGTCGTAGCGCTTCAGCAGCCCTTCGTCGCTCTCCCGGCACGCAGGATTGTCCACGCGCTGATTCATCAGCCCCTTCATCTTTTCATGGTGCCGCAGGAGCTTCATCGTCGTGTTGATAAAGCCCTGCTTGAACGCCCCGGGCGCGCAGAAAAGCTTCTTGACCGTCCTCATGTCCTTCAGCGACTGAAGCACCACCTTCTTGTCGATCTTCTCATCGTAAAACGGAGCGATCGCCCCGGCCGTCTGTTCATCCGTCGGGACAAGCGTGGCCGCCGGAAACGACACCGCGTCCTTTCCATCCATGCGCAGCAGCATTTTCTCGAATTCTTCCTCGATCTCCAGATGCTGCACGCCGATCTTTTCAATCATCTGTTCCACATATGGATGGCATTCACTGTCGAGAATATAATGGCAGATAAAGCCCATCAGGTAGGCGTACTCTCTGCTGTCACGTCCGTGCTCCTTCACCACCTGGCGCGCGTGCTCAAAAAAGGGCAGCGCGGAGATCTTGTGCAGGTGCACTCCGTACTGGTTCACGCTGTTCTTCCCCCACGCGCGGTAGAAAAACAGGAGATCGGGTCCCTGCAGCCCGACCGCGTACGGCGCGGGGTATTTTCTGATGATATCTCTCAATTCCGGGTTCAGACGCTCGGCTACGTCCGCGCCGAAACGGTCATGTGCATAAATTGCCGGCATAGTCATTCTCCATTCTGTCTTGTAATATTTTGCCTTGTATTGTTTTGTCTTTTAATGTCCTGTCCTACCTGTTCTGCAGCAGCGCCGCGTACACGTCCCGCTTCGAAATCCCGCGATCCTTCGCCGTCTGCTTCATGGCCTCCCTGTGATCCATCCCGCGGCTCTCGTACAATTCCACATGGGCGCGGATATCGATCCCCTCCCAGTCCTGCCGCTCCTCCTGTTCCATCGCGGCCCGGCTGCGCCCCTCGAGGACGATCACGCATTCTCCCTTTGGCTCATGCGCCTCATACCAGGCGAGCGCCTCAGACAGCGTTGTCCTCTGCACCGTCTCGTGCCTCTTTGTGAGCTCCCGGCAGACGGACGCCTTCCGATCCCCCAGGGTCTCCAGAAGCTCCCCGAGCGTGCGGACAAGGCGGTGCGGCGCCTCATAGAGGATCGTTGTGCGCGTCTCGGTCTTCAGCTCCTCGAGCACCTGCTGCCGCTCCTTCTTGTCCGATGGAAGAAACGCCTCGAAGCAGAAGCGCCTCGTCGGAAGCGCCGACAGCGTCAGCGCCGTCACACACGCGCAGGCTCCCGGAAGCGAGGTCACCTCGATCCCCTCCTCCGCGCACATGCGGACCAGCTCCTCCCCAGGATCGGAAATCCCAGGCGTCCCGGCGTCTGTGATCAGAGCCACGCTTTTGCCCTCCCGCAGCTTCGCGATCAGGGCGTGCGCCTTCTCGATCTTGTTGTACTCGTGATAGCTCGTCATCGGAGTTTTGATCTCAAAATGATTCAGAAGCTTCCGGCTGTTGCGCGTATCCTCCGCCGCGATCAGGTCGGCCTCCCGCAGTGTGCGGACGACGCGGAAGGTGATATCCTCCAGGTTGCCGATCGGCGTCGCGCAGAGGTAGAGAACGCCGTACTCCGTCTCTTTCTGATCTGTATCTCTCATCTGTGTGCTCCTTCTGTCTCTGTCCCGCGCGTCTCATTTGCAGACAATATTCCTGTACTCCGGTTCCTTCCTGCGCTGTCAATCTTAACATCCATATATCTCATGAATCTCTCTCGTGTACACGCCGGGCCGCTCGTACACGATCAGCGGCTGCTCAACCGTCATACGCGCTCTTCCGCCGCGCACGGCCTCCAGAAGCACCATGTTCGGCTCGCGGTCCACATACGGATAGACCAGCCGCATCCGCTTCGGCTCCAGCTGATACTGCGACAGCGTCCGAATGATCTCCGCCAGCCGGAACGGCCGATGCACCAGGAAGAAATGTCCTCCGACCTTTAAGAGCTGAGCCGCCGCGCACGCGACGTCATCAAACGTGCACAGAATCTCGTGTCTGGCCGCCGCCTTTTCGACGTCCGGGTTCACCAGCCCGTGGTTTGCCGTCATATACGGCGGATTTGAGGTGACTGTATCAAAAGAAGCCGGGGCAAACAGCTCTCCGGCCTTTTTGATATCTCCCTGAACGATTTCCACACGATCTTCCAACCCGTTGAGCGCCACGCTCCTTCTGGCCATGTCCACGCAGTATTCCGAGATCTCCAGCCCCGTAAAACGCGCACCCGGAGTCTTTGCCGAGAGCAGGATCGGCAGAATGCCCGTCCCCGCGCCCAGATCCAGCGCCCGTCCGCCTGCTTTCACCTGCGCAAAGCCGGAGAGAAGGACCGCGTCCATGCCGAAGCAGAAAAGCTTTTCATTCTGAATGATCCGATAGCCGTCTCTGTTCAGGTCGTCCAGCCGTTCTCCCTCTCTGAGTTCAATCCTCATCCAGCTTCGATTTCCCTTCCTTTTTGTCGAGCGCTTCCATCTCCTCAAGCTCCTCGAGCTCTCTTTGCTCTTCGTCGGAAATGCTCTCCCGGCGGGCCGACCTTCTGCCGCCCCTGTTTCTTGCTTTTTCTCTGTCCCTTTCTTTGTCCCTGTCTCTCTCTCTGTCCCTGTCTTTTTCTCTATCTTTGTCTTTCTCTCTGTCTTTGTCCTTCTCTCTGTCCCTGTCCTTCTCTCTGTCCCTGTCTTTTTCTCTGTCTTTGTCTTTCTCTCTGTCCCTGTCTTTTTCTCTGTCTTTGTCTTTCTCTCTGTCTTTATCTTTTTCCTTATCTCTGTCTTTCTCTTTGTCCTTCTCCTTGTTCTTGCCCTTTTCCCTGCGCTTTCTGGGCTTGAATTTCAGATCCGCCACATCAAACTCCTGAATCTCCTTCTCGTCCTCCACGTCAAACAGCACCTTCACGCGCTGACGCAGGACGTTCACGCTGCTGACCTCTCCCTTCTGTCCGTCCGGCGTTGTCACCGTGTCCCCGATGGCCGGAAGACGGCTGTTCAGATACTCGTATGTGTCCTCCTCATTCTTCAGGCAGCACATCAGTCTGCCGCAGGCGCCAGAGATCTTCGTCGGGTTCAGCGAGAGGTTCTGCTCTTTGGCCATCTTGATCGACACCGGCGCGAAGTCAGACAGGTAACTGTTGCAGCAGAGCACACGCCCGCAGATGCCGATCCCTCCAAGGATCTTTGTCTCGTCCCGCACGCCGATCTGCCGCAGCTCGATACGTGTCTTGAATACGGCTGCCAGATCCTTGACGAGCTCACGGAAATCGATCCTCCCGTCCGCGGTGAAGTAGAACAGGATCTTATTATCGAAAGTATACTCTGCGTCGACCAGTTTCATGTCGAGCCCGTGCTTCGCAATCTTCTCCTGACAGATCTTCAGCGCATCCTTCTCCTTCTCGCGGCTGCGCTGTACGTGGGCGTCGTCGTCCGGCGTCGCCATGCGGATCACCGACTTGAGCGGCTGAACGACAGATTTTTCCTCCACTTCGCGGATTCCGCCGACCACGGTGCCGTACTCAACGCCGCGAACCGTCTCCACGATCACATGATCGCCAGAATTGATATCATAATTCTTCGGGTCAAAGTAATAGACCTTCCCCGCGTTTCTGAATCGTACTCCTATAATTTTAACCATGTATATTCTCCTTAATGACAAGGAACAAAAGCTCCATTGTCAGATCGAAATTTACATTCGCGCTCAGACGTGCTTTCGCGCTCTCGATCGCCTTCATGACCTCCTCGACGCCCTCATAGCTGCAGTACCTGACGGTATCTCGGATCGTCCGGAGCTCGTCTTTGAACACGACGCCGTCGATATCGCGCGTTGCCTTGTAATATACCATATCCCGGTACCAGAGCGCAAGGATATCCAGATAATCCTGGATCGACACCTTGTACTCCTGGACTTCCTTCACATAATCAATGAGCTCGCTGATCTGCATCTTTCCGGCATTCCGGATCAACATCATAGCCGACGCCCTGACCGCCGCAAAATCCTCCGAGGACGCCAGCCGCACCGCCTTGCCGATGTTGCCCTGCGCGAAAGCGACGCAGATGTCCGCCTGATAATCCGGCACCATCAGCTGCTCCATCAGATAGGCCTTGACCTGCTCGTCCGGCACGGGCTTCAGATGCATGATCACACACCGTGAAAGGATCGTATCCAGGAAAACCTGCTCATTCGTCGTGAGCAGAATGATCACCGCGTACTCCGGCGGCTCCTCGATCGTCTTCAGGATCGCGTTCTGCGCCTGCACCGTCAGCTTCTCCGCCTCCGGGATGATGTAGACCTTGTATTTCCCATTGTACGGGCGGATCTGAATATCTCCGGTAAGCTGGACCCGGACGTCGTCGACACCGATGCTCGCCGGCTTCTCGTGAAGGATGTAGATGATATCCGGATGATTGCCGCTCGCCGCCTGATGGCAGGAATGGCATTCCCCGCAAGGCCGTTCGCCGTCCGCGGTACACTGAAGCGCCATTGCAAAGGCGTCCGCCAGCCGCTTCTTGCCTGTCCCCTTCTCTCCGGTAAAAATATAAGCATGGCTCACCTTCCCGGTCTGAATCGCGCGCTCCAGATGCGCGATCTCCTGCTTGTGCCCGATCATATCCTTAAATCCTGCCATCGCCTGTCTCCTCAAGCCCGCACGGCAATCCGCCGTCAGGCCGTCCCGTCCGCAGTCTCCTGCCGTCATAATCCGATCCCACATGCCGCGGATCTCTCCGCGTTTTGCGATCCCGGATCACAGTGTCTCCAAAATGCTTTATAAGCGGTTACAAGTATATCACATTTTCACATTCTTGTGAAGCAGTAGCGGCTCCGGTTTTTCTGTTTTTGTACGAAAGGCAGACCTGCCTTTGTCCGACGCGAGCTCGCCCGCGATAAACGCCGCCACCTCGTCCATGCAGATCTGACGGTCGTCGTCGTTGCGGAAACGGCGCATGATCCCGGCCGCCCGGATGTTCTCCTCCGCGAAATCCGCCTGATCGGCCAGAAAACGCCGGCACATCTCCTCGTACTTCGGAACATCCTGTTTCCGCTCGCGCTTCAGCGCCCGCTCCAGACGATTGCCGTCGTCCACCTCGATGTAGATCGGCACTACACGGTCGGCTCCGTAGTAATCCCGCACCTTCCGAAACGACACCAGCGTGCCGAGCGCCAGATAGTCATAGCGCTCCATGTCGATCTTATCCCCGTCCGCCGTAAAATAGTACCACTTCCCGCACGCGGTGTCGTACTCCCGCAGCTCGATGACCTGCCCCTTCTCCTGCATTTCGCGCAGCTTTTCCACCGTGACAAAATGGTACTGGACGCCGTCCGTCTCCTTCGCGCGGATCGGCCGCGTCGTGTACATGATAAAGGGTCTCAGCCCGAGCTCCTTCCGGGAGAGCACCTCCTCATAGATCGTATCCTTGCCCGACGAGCTCTTGCCCATCACATAAAAGAGTTTTCCCATAAATCTCACCTGTATTTCAGTTATCCGTTCCCTTCATTGTATGCCATTGTATTCCGATCCGCGGCCGACTGCAGCAGCGCCCTGTTCCGGCCTGCCGCTGTTTCCTTCACGGTACAAATCGTTCTTCCATTGTTTCTTTCACGACACGATATTTTCGTCGCTTCCATCACGACACGGATCGCATCTCCGTCGCTTCCATCACGACACGGATCGCTCTTCCGCTTTCATCCGCCATACCGCGCAGCGCAAGCCCGGCGTTCCGCTCCCGCTCAAGCCTTTGCAGAAGCTCCTCCGAGATCCGCTCGCCCGGGACGAGCAGAGGGATGCCCGGCGGATAGAGATAGACATATTCGGCGGAGACCTGACCGGCGCTGTCCGCCAGCGGAACCGGCGCTACAGGGCTCTCCAGTGCCTGACGGATCGTCAGGACTTCCTCATTGGCCGGATATCGCGTCCCTTCCGCGCTCCCTGCCATGTCTGCGTTTTCATCTCCGGAACCATCCGACTCAGCTTTGTCCTGATCCGTCTCTCTGTCGACTTTACTATCTGCGCAATTACCGGAAAACGACAAAACGCCTTTCCTTCCATCTGCCAGCGCCGCGTCGATCTCCAGCAGCGCCGCTGTCAAACGGTCGAAACCCTCCTGCGTGTCCGCGACGGTCATGATCGCCGTCACGTAGTCCGCCGCAGCCATCTCAGGCTCCAGGTGATATTTCTCCCGCAAAATTGCAGCAAGCTCCGACCCACTCATCGCAATGCCGCCCGCTCCGCGATCGGCAGCATACGACCCGAAGCATTCGGTCTGTCCGAACCGCACCGCAGAGACCATCTCCCCGGAGACCGCCGCCGTGGAGATCAGCACCTTGGAGCGGTCGAAGTCATATATCAGCGCGTGTTCCGTAAGCTTCGCGTATCCGAAACCTCCCGGACTTTTTCCGTCCGCGCTCTTCTTTACATATTTCAGATCATCCAAATTCTGCCTTGTGCCGCCTGTCCCTGCACGGCTCGAATTCGCCGGAGTCTGGCTTTGTCCGTTTTCCTGTATCGTGGAAAGCTCAGATCCATCCACCAGCCGCAGCACCCGCAGCTTTCGCCGCAACTCGTCCCTCATCTGCTCCAGCCGCGTCACGAATGAGGCGAACAACTCCTCGCCCTGCTCTTCCAGCAGCCGGACGCAGGCGTCCATGCCGGCCATCAGGATGTAGCTCGGGCTGCTGGTCTGGTAGATGTCCAGATAGCTCCTGAGCTTCTCCCGATCCGCCCGCTCCCCCTGCACATGCAGGAGCGCCGTCTGCGTCAGAGAGGGAAGCGTCTTGTGCAGGCTGTTGATCACGATGTCCGCCCCGTGCGCAAGCGCCCGCTCCGGAAAATATGAGTGCATTCCGAAATGCGCCCCGTGCGCCTCGTCCACGATCAGAACCGCTCCCGCCGCGTGAGCCGCCTCGGCGATCGCGCCGATATCCGACACCACGCCGTCGTAGGTCGGCGAAGTCACAAGCACCGCCTGAATGTCCGGATGCCGGCGCAGAGCCTCCCGCACATCCTCCGGCCGGATGCTGCCGCAGAGCCCGCAGGCTGCGCCTGCCGCCGATATTTCCGCAACCGGCGGACAGACATACGTCACGCGAAGGTCATTCAGAAACGCGGCGTGATAACACGACCTGTGGCTGTTGCGCGCCAGCAGGAGCCGACCGCCCCGCGCCACGGACGCCGAGACCGCCGACAGGATCCCGCAGGTGCTCCCGTTCACCAGATAATATGTCTCCTCCGCGCCGTACAGACGCGCCGCCCTTCGCTGCGCTTCCAGCAGGATCCCCTGCGCGTTATGAAGATCGTCAAAACCGTCGATCTCCGTGATATCGATCGCGAACGGATCTCCGAAAAGACTGATCCGCCGCTTGTGACCCGGCATATGCAGCGGATAAAAATCGGACGCTCCGTACCGCTCCAGTTTTTCGAGTAGATTTTCAGACATCGTGTCTCCTTCATTCTTTGCGGCAGATGCAAAAACATCCAACGGTGCAAAAAACCGGCCAAACGAAATTTACAGTTTATCATAGCCGGAAGTTTCTTTCTTTGTCAATAAAATTTCTGTTGATTCTCCTCCAAAAAATTACTTTTATTCATGGACAAAACAGGCAGAACCGCTATAATAAACTTATGAACGGTCAACTGAGATTTTTATGAGTATCTTTGGCCGGAAGCAGAGATCGATAAGGCGACTGTCCGGCATAGCAAAGAAACCACATATACAAGAGAAAGGACGTGACCTGTTATGAAACTTGGATTTATCGGCTGCGGCAATATGGCGACCGCGATCATCGGCGGCATTCTCGCGAAGGAGCTTGTCCCGGCGGACGAGATCATCGTATCCGCCCTGCACAAGGAGACGCTCACGCGCGCGGCGAAGACCTACGGCGTGCGCACGGCGCGCTACAACCGCGACGCCGCCGGGGCGGATATCGTCTTCCTCGCGGTCAAGCCGCAGTTCTATGAGGAGGTCATCCACGAGATCCGGGACTGCATCACACAGAATCAGGTGATCGTCTCCATCGCGCCCGGCAAATCGATCGCCACGATTACGGACTGGTTCGGCAAAAAGATCAAGCTGATCCGCACGATGCCAAATACCCCGGCAATGGTCGGCGAGGGCATGACCGCCGTCTGCCCCTCCGACAACGTGACAAAAAAAGAGCTCCAGACAGTGCTGTCGCTCTTTGAAGCGTGCGGCAC
>CANQIW010000079.1 GCA_947624055.1 uncultured Lachnospiraceae bacterium | reverse complement strand
GACTTCTGAAGGTCGATGATGTAGATGCCGTTGCGCTCCGTGTAGATGTACTCCGCCATCTTCGGGTTCCATCTTCTTGTCTGGTGTCCGAAATGGACGCCCGCTTCGAGTAACTGCTTCATTGAAATTACGCTCATGTCTCTTCTCCTTTTTGGTTAGATTCTTCCGCATGTCTCACACTCACAGAGAGACCGGCCTGCCGCCGCGCGTCGCGGATCATGAATTATCGATCACGGATCATGCGTCAATGACCATGAATTGCAGATCGAAGACCCTGAATCACAAATTGCAGCCGAACCTCGCCGACACCGTCCCCGGAGTCCACATGCGTGCTTGATTTGCAGCCTTTGTATTATAGCATAAGGGCCTGCGTGACGCAAGCCCCTTCTTCCAAAAAATCGCTTTTGACGCTTTGAAGAATATTGCTCTCTGAAATCGCTCAGGGATCACTCTCTGCGCAGCGCTTCGATCGGGTCGAGATTCGCCGCCTTGATGGACGGCAGAAGTCCGAAAACGATACCGATCAGCATGGAGAAGACCACCGCGATCCCGGAGATCACCACATCGATCGACACCGCAACGCCCGAGACCTTGTTGATCACCTGCGCCATTCCGATACCGCTCGCGACACCGATGACGCCGCCGATGCTCGTCAGCACGGCAGCCTCCGTCAAAAACTGTCCGAGGATCGAGCCCTTCCTGGCGCCGATCGCCTTCTTCAGGCCGATCTCGTTCGTGCGCTCCGTCACCGACACGAGCATGATGTTCATGACGCCAATGCCTCCGACGAGAAGCGAAATGCTGGCGATCCAGATCAGCTGGTTGTTCGTGGCCGCACTCATGTCCTGCAGCTTCTGCGCGCGCTGAAGTACATCGTCCGCCTTGTACTTGTACTCTGTCTGGTACGAGGCGATCGTCGCGTTCAGAATGTCCTCGACCTTTTTCCCTGCGTCCTCCATATCGTCCACGCTGACCGCCTTCACGATCACATTCTCCGGCTCGTCGTACTCGTACACAATCGGCCAGGAGGCCTTCGGCATGAAGATATAGCCGAGCGCGTCCGTGTTCGCGTAGGTATAGTAGTCTTCCACGTTGTTGATATTCGGCGTAAACTTTTTGGTCTGATCCACCACGCCGACGACCGTAAACGGCTTACCGCTGATCTCGATCGTTTTTCCGATCGGGTTCTCGTTGGCAAATATGTTGTCCGCGGCTGTCTTATCCAGGATCAGCACCTTGCGGAAATTCTCATAATCGCTGTCGATAAAATTGCGCCCTGTGCGGATCGTATAGCCCACCGTCTCAAAGTAGTCGGTGTCGATGCTCCGCACGCTGGTGTTCTGCAGAGATGTATTTTTGTAAAAAATGCTCTCCGAATACTGCCGTTCGTTATAACGCGTGACGTTCTCCACGGAATCAAGTTCGCGGATCTGCTCACACACTTCATCCGTTACCTCACAGAATCCGGCCGGAGCCTTCGACCAGGAATCAATATGGTATTCATAGCCCTGCGTATAGATCATGACCGAAAGCGTGTTGTTGCCGGAGCCGATCAGGTTGTTCTTGATCTGCTCATTCGTCCCCTTGATCGTCGACGCGATCGAGATGATGGAGGCAATACCGATGATGATGCCGAGCATCGTCAGGAAGGAACGCATCTTGTGCGACCAGATCCCCTGAAACGACAGTCTTATATTTTCAAGCAAGTCTTACACCTCCTGTTACATAAGGGCATCCTGAAGCTGATCCACATCCTTCGTCTTCGCGCCTTCTTCGACATTCTTGCCGTATGGGAACGCGATTGCGTCCTCAAACGTGAGCCCTTCCTTGATCTCCAGCGACCAGCCGGTATTCTTGCCCGTCTTGACATACTGCTTCGTCAGCTTACCGTCCTCGCCCTTCTTGTAGACATAAGTCCTGCCGTCCGTCTCGGTACGGATAAAATAATTCTCCAGATAGATGCTGTTGTCCATATTCGGTGCAGAACCTGAGAGGTAGATCTCAGCATCACCCTCCTCCAACCCTTCCGTGTCCTCGATCAGGGCGTAGAACGGATAGTAGGAGGCATTGGAGTTCTCCATCCCGTAAAAGAAAGAGCTGCTGCTTTCCGGATACTCAGAGATCTCCTTGATCACGGCGGTAAAGCTGGTCCCGTTTGTCGTCAGCATCCCGGAGATCGTGTCGCCGACCTTGAGTTTCTCGAGTGTCAGCTCACTCATCGTCCCTTTCGCGAAGAGACCCGCCTCATTCGCAACCTTCACGAAATAATCCTCATCCGAGCTGCCGTCGGCGTCGCCGATGCTGACCACCGTACCGTCCATCGTGCTCTTGACGACCTTGCCGTCAACGATGCGCTGCTTCTGTTTGAGATCCAGCTCACTCTGGCGGATATCCAGCGAACAGGATTTGATCTCCTGCTCCTTGTCCTCGATCATCTCCGCCAGTTCGGAAGCCGTGTACATCGGCTCATCACCCCAACCGTAGTCATCGCCGAAGTCGTCACCGCCGTAATAATCCGGAAACTCTGTCTCCGGCTCCTCCTGCCACAGCCCGTATTGTTTAAATGTCTCGACAAAATACGGGGCGCTGCTCACCGCGAGCTTCTGAGAATCGCTCAGGTTCTGATATCTGCTCCAGATATCCAGGATCATGTCGTACCGCTCCTCCTCCGGCGTCTCCGGCGGAAGATTCAGAAACTCCTGAAACATCTGTATCACAGCGTACGCTTCCAGTGTCTCTCCGATCCCCAGAAATCCTTCCGGCGCGATCCTCTTGCCCTTTTTGTTCTCCTTCCAGGGCTCTCCGCTCTGCTCCGCCAGATCCGCCTGTTCCTTTTTCCACTGCTTCTCCAGCATTTTTCTCCAGCTCTCTCCGAGCTGATCATACGTATCCAACGCCTTCTCCAGCAGATCCCTGTCGATGGCAGCCGGATCGATCGCCTCGAACAACGACTTCACGTACAACAGGCAAAGATCCCTGTAGCGCTCCTGAAGCTGCGTGACCTGAAACGCTTTGTCACACTCTGTCAGATAGCTGCTCACATTTGCCTTCAGCAGATACTGATCCAATTTCGGGGTCGTCAGTTCCGACTCATCCACGATCTCCGTCGCGAGATCGGAAAGCCACTGCTGATAGAACACGACTGCGCTCTCCAGCTCCGTCAGGAAATCCTTCCCCTGATCCATATAAGTCTGCCTGGCGTTTTCCGCCAGAAGCAGCTCGGCGTTCGAGAGAAAAGTCGCCGCATAGCTCTCAATCTCATCCGGCGCGTTTTCATATTTCGCGGTCGCCGTCACGTCAAATTCCGGCATTGTAAAACTCGCGTAACCGCCCGCGACGTCCTCCGCGCTCAGTTCAACCTTCCTGGACTCGTCCGCGGAGGTCGGTGCAACACTCCAGCCCATGAACACAAGCGTCACATCGCCCAGATCCGCCTGCAGCGGAACCAGTCTGCCCACCTCATGCTTCTCTGTCAGGTTGCCCGGGTTGATCGTGACAGTGAATTCCGCAGTCGTGCCTGTATTTCCGTTATCTGCACCGATTCCGGCTGTCGCCCCGCTGTCGGGAGTCCCCTCTCCGCTGCCTGTACCGCCGTCGCCGGGAGTCCCTTCTCCGCTGCCTGTACCGCCGTCGCCGGGAGTCCCTTCTCCGCTGCCTGTACCGCCATCGCCGGGAGTCCCCTCTCCGCTGCCCATACCGCCGTCACCGGGAGTCCCTTCTCCACTGTTCGCACCACCGTCGCCGGGAGTCCCTTCTCCGCTGCCCGTACCGCCGTCGCCGGAAGTCCCGGCTCCGCCGGCCTCTTCAATCGTCGCCGGGGCTCCTTCATCCATGCCGTCATCCGCCGTCTCCGCCTCCGGATCCTGCTGCGTCCGCACGGAAACGATCGTGTCGTTCGTCTGTATCCCTTCAATGATGTAATCTTCCGGGTCGTCGCTCTCCTCATTCTTCCTGGCCGGAATCGATCCGTCTACCAGAACCTCCGTGATCTGATAACCACTCTCCGGACTCAGGCTGAAAATGATCCTGCCGTTCTCCGCCATCGCAAAGGAATTCGTGACGTCCTGCCCGTTCACCGTCGCGGCAGCCCCTTCTGACACATCAAACGTAACCGTATTCTGACGCACGCCGTCCGGAACTTCTTCTGGAGTCCCGCCGCCCGAAGTCTCGCTCTCTGCGGGATCCCCTTCCACGGTCTCCCCTGTGCCTCCCTCCGGGCTCTCTCCGTCGGCCTCTTCATCTGGTTCCTGCCCGCCCTGCTGCTCCTGTATCTCCTGAGCCAGAGCCTTCAGCGCTTCCATGTGCTCCGGAGCTTCCAGAGCTTCCAGGCTTTCGCGTTCCTTCGTGGCAAGCAGTTCATACGCCTCCTCGATCTGCGCAACCGCCTCCGGAAGTCCGGCCTCATCCAGTTCCTCCGCCTCCGCGATCAGCATCTCCACATATTTGACCTGATACTCGTCCAGCGTCTTGCAGCGTTTCCGGAGCGTCTCGGTCTCATCCCTGTCCAGCACAGCTTTGACGGCATCCTTGAGTTCAAATGTCCGGATCTCCTTCACAGATCCGTCCTCCTGCTGTTCCTCCGTCCTTTTTTCCTCTGCCAGATTCTTCCGGTAATAGGCGACAGCCTGCCCGAGCGCCTCTCCGATATCGGCGGCCTTCAGATCCTCCCCGTATGTAAGAAAAGTTGCCTGGATCTCCAGCACAAGCGCCTCAAAGCTGAGTACACTGTCCTCAATCGTGGAGCGAGACTCTCCTTCGCTGCTCCCGCCCACTTTTTCCACTTCATCGACTTCTACTCCATCCTGCGTTTCAGGATGCTGCCCCTCATCTGTCCCGCCGGGAGCAGCAGAGGCGTCCTCCTCCGTCTCATCCGGCACTACCGCATCCGGCTCGTCGGAGTCGTCCGGTTCCGTCTCTGCTGAAACGCCGGCTTCCGTCTGTGCATCCGCCCCTCCGGAGGCTCCCGTCTCCGGCGATGTGCCGGTCTCTCCGCCAGCTTCCGGCTCCGGAGAAGCATTCGTCTCCGGCAAAGCTCCGGTCTTCTCCTGCACGTCCGCACTCTCTTCAGCGGAGGCCGTCAGCGTAAACGGATCCCGCTCCAGAGACGCCGTTGCCGGAGTCTTTTTCAGTTTATCCAGTTCTTTTTCCAGACGCGCCAGCGTCAGCTCGTTCGTCTGCAGATCCAGCTGCTGCATCTCGAGCTCAAGCTCCTGCAGCGTCATGTCATAGGAGAAGAGAGGCGTTCCCTCCCTTACCTGATCTCCGACTTCCACATAGATCTTGTCGATCCCGTATTCCTCATTCAGCTGAACGGTCTGAGCCACCTGCGAAGTGACAGAACCGTAGATCGTCTGCTGCTCGTCATAGTAATAGCCTCCCATCGAAACATTCGACACGGGAACCACCTCGATCGGAGCTTTCTGGCTCTGCGACGCGTAATACGCGCCATAACCGGCGCCTCCCACCAGCGCGGCGGACACCACAACACTGATCAGCACAGTTCTCAGCTTCATTGTTCCGTCTCTCCTTTCTGCTCCGCGAGCTCACCGTCAAAAATGGTGACCACTCTCTTGGCATAGCCGGCGATCCCGCTGTCATGCGTGATCATGATCACGGTAACGCCCTCGTCGTTCAGCTTCTGAAACAGCTCCATAACCTGCTTGCTCGATTTCGAATCAAGCGCTCCGGTCGGTTCGTCCGCCAGCAGGATGTCCGGCTTGTTCACCATCGCACGCGCGATCGCCACCCTCTGCTTCTGCCCGCCGGACAGCTGGGTCGGTTTGAACATGACACGGTCTTCCAGCCCTACCCGAATCAGCGCCTCCTTCGCTTTCGCACGGCGCGCCCGTTTGCGCACACCTGCGTAGATCAGCGGAAGCGCCACATTGTCCAGCGCCGTCATGCGCGGCAGCAGCTGAAAGTTCTGAAATACGAATCCGATGTTGTGCAGCCTCACATCCGCGAGCTGCCGTTCGTTCAGCGCCAGAACATTCCTGCCCGTCAGCTCATAGCTGCCCGAAGTCGGGCGATCCAGACAGCCGACGATATTCATCAACGTGGATTTACCGGAACCGGACGGCCCCATGATCGCCACGTACTCGCCCTGCTCTACATTCAGGCAGACATCCTTCAGCACGGGAACCGTCATCTTTCCCTGAATGTAATCCTTATATATATGCTCCAATTTGAGGATCAAAAAAACCCCTCCCTGTATCAGATGATCAAGCTTGAAAGTGAGCCGGCGCGCCGCGCAGATTCCATCCGCTGCCGCGGATATATTCGCCGGTCCCGCGGATCAGCCTGCCGCGGCCTCTTCGTCGTAGGACATATCGTCCTCACTGTAGTCCATGTCATCGTAAGACATGTCGTCCTCACTGTAATCCATGTCATCGTAGGACATGCCGTCCTCACTGTAGTCCATGTCATCGTAGGACATGTCGTCCTCACTGTAGTCCATGTCGTCGTAAGACATGTCGTCCACGCTGTAGTCCATGTCATCATACGACATCTCATCCATACCACCCATGTCGTCCATGCCTCCATCCTCCGCGGCGATGTCATTGTAGATGACCGGATCGCCCTCAGAGATTGTGTCCATCGGATACGCGATGTAGTCCTCCGGCTCAAGACCGTCGAGAACCTCATATTCCATAAGCTCCTCATCGTAATCTCCGAGCGTGATCTCATGCTTCTCTATCGTGTTGGAGGTATTGGCCAGCCACACGTACGCACCCTCGTCCTCCTGCATGATGTAATATTCTTCCAGCCACATGCCGGTCTTCTCCTCGGTCTGTCCGCGGTCCTCCTCCATATAAACGTGCTGTCCCAGGATCAGTCCCGTCGAATCGTCCAGCTCAACATAAAACGCATAGTTGGACGAGCCGGAATCACTGTCCATCCCGGAATAGTACATCTGCTGCTCATTTTCTTCCTGATTGTCCAGATCGATCTCGGACACCGTACCCGTCCAGGTCTGTGTCTCATCCACCCTGGAATGCACGAGCATCGTCATACCTTCCTGGATCTGACTGATATTCTGCTCATTCAGCGAACCCTTCACGCGAAAATCTCCAATCGCCAGAATCGTTATGTACGCGGAATCGCCTCCGGAACCATATCCGTAATAATCCTGCGACTCTCCGTCCGAATCGGAGATCTTCTGTATGATGCCTGCCATCTCCGCCGTGACGGTAGCGTTGTCGATCGTCTCCTTGAGCTGCTGCATCTCGAGCTCCTTGCTCTTGATGTCATACTCATATTGTTTGATCTCATTCTGCGACGACAGGATATTCGTCGTGATCATAAGCTGCTCGTCGGAATTTGCCTCCTTCTTGTCCTTCTCAAGCTGCTTGATGCTCTGCTCAGCGAGCTCTATGTCGCCCTTCGCCTTGTCGATATCGATCTCCGCCTGCGCGAGCTTATCCTCGTCCTCCTGTGTGTCATAGGTGAAAAGACGCTGTCCTTCCTTGACCTCGTCGCCCTCTTTGACATAACATTTCTTCACCTTTCGGTCGCCCTCCAGCTTTACCTCGAGCGTCGCCTGAGGACTGACCTCGCCGCCAAAGCGCTCAATCAGGCCGTTCCCGACGCCGAAACCGGTGATCGCGGAGACCTTATCCACATACACCGCGTTGTCCGCGTCCGAGGAAACCCTCTCCCCTGATCCGGCCTTTTTCTCAAAGTAAAAATGGTAAGCCGCATATCCGCCCCCGCCCAGGATCGCCAGAACCAATATGGCAATGATAAACTTCTTCATTATATATACTTCCCTTCGGATAGATTCATTTTCTATAACACTATACCACAACTCCCCTGAAAAAAAAGTGATTTTTTCTTAAGACTTCTTAAAAACACTAAATTTTCACATTTCGGACACACGGGAACACAAATGCTTGTGTTCCATTCAATTTAATATACCACAGACAAGGGCTGCCGTGTTCCGGTATCTTTTCCCATTCGTCGAAGGAAAAGTCCGTCCCGCGGCAGCCCGCCTGTCTGCTTTATTTTTCTGGTATGACCCGACACGTCAGATCAAAGGATATTTCTCCGTCAGTCCCTTCACGATCGCCTTCGCCTTCTGCTCGCAGCCGTCCTCATCTTTCAGCATGCACGCGATCGCCTCCGCGATCTGATCCATATCCGCCTCGTTCATGCCGCGCGAGGTGACCGCCGGCGTACCGAGACGAATGCCGCTCGTCACAAATGCGGACTGCGGATCGTTCAGGATCGTGTTCTTGTTGCAGGTGATGTTGACGCTGTCGAGCAGGTGCTCGGTCTCCTTGCCGGTGCGTCCCACGCTCGTGAGATCCACGAGCATCAGGTGATTGTCCGTTCCACCGGAAACGATCTTCACGCCGCGGTTCATCAGACCCGCGCAGAGCGCCTTCGCGTTCTTCGCCACGTTCTCCTGATAGGTCTTGAACTCCGGCTGCAGCGCCTCCTGCAGGCAGACGGCCTTCGCCGCGATCACATGCATCAGCGGGCCGCCCTGCGTGCCCGGGAAGATCGCCTTGTTGAAATTCGCTTCCTTCGCGAACTCCGCGCTCGAGAGAATCATGCCTCCGCGCGGCCCGCGCAGCGTCTTGTGCGTCGTCGTGGTCGTCACATGCGCGTACGGGATCGGGCTCGGATGGATCCCGGCCGCCACAAGTCCCGCGATGTGCGCGATGTCCACCATCAGATACGCGCCGACCTCGTCGGCGATCTCTCTGAATTTCTTGAAATCTATGATGCGCGCGTAGGCGCTCGCACCCGCCACGATCAGCTTCGGACGGCACTCCAGCGCGATCTTGCGCACGTTCTCGTAGTCGATCACACCATCGTCGTTCACTCCGTAGGGGACGATGTTGAAATACGCGCCCGAGAAGTTCGCGGGGCTCCCG
>CANQIW010000078.1 GCA_947624055.1 uncultured Lachnospiraceae bacterium | reverse complement strand
TTATACGGGTAAATCCACGTTGTTGCAAATGTGAGGTCACTTCATATTATCTATATTTCAAACGTACCCGCCTACGCGTCTGCCGAAAAAAACCTGCTTTGCACAAAGCCATTCCCGGCAGCAGTCTTCCATCGGCTATTCCCTTAACTAAATCAGGCGGCAACTGTCAAATTGTCCTTCTGCTTAAAACTGCTTTAAGAACCGCGCGTCGTTCTCGTACAGCAGCCTCATGTCGTCGATCTCATACTTCAGCAGCGCAATGCGCTCCAGCCCGACGCCGAACGCGAAGCCCGTGTAGACCTCCGGGTCGATGCCGCACATCTCAAACACGTGCGGATGCACCATGCCGCAGCCGAGAATCTCGATCCAGCCCTCGCCCTTGCAGAACCGGCAGCCCTTGCCGCCGCACTTGAAGCAGGAAACATCCATCTCGGCGCTCGGCTCCGTGAACGGGAAATGGTGCGGACGGAACTTCGTCTTCGTATTCTCGCCGAAGAGCTCCTTCGCGAACTGCTCCAGCGTCCCCTTCAGATCCGCGAACGTGATGTTCTTGTCCACGACCAGCCCCTCGATCTGGTGGAAGGACGGCGAATGCGTCGCGTCCACCTCGTCCGAGCGGAACACACGCCCCGGAGCGATCACACGGATCGGCAGTTTGCCCTGCTCCATGATGCGCGCCTGCACCGGAGAGGTCTGCGTGCGCAGCACGATGTCCTTCGTCACATAGAAGGTATCCTGCTCATCCTTCGCCGGATGGTTCGCCGGGATATTCAGCTTCTCAAAATTGTAGAGGTCGTACTCCACCTCAGGTCCCTCGACCACCTCATAACCCATGCCGATGAAAATTCGCTCCACTTCCTCTCGCGCGATCGTGTTCGGATGGCGATGGCCGACGTTGTTCTTCTTCGCCGGGAGCGTCACGTCGATGACTTCCTCCTTCAGGCGATGCTCCAACGCCTGCCGCTCCAGCTTCTCTTTCGTCTCCTCGAGCACACGCTCGATCTGCGCGCGCGCCTCATTGACGAGCTGGCCGAACGCCGGACGCTCCTCCGGAGCGACCTCCTTCATGCTCTTGAGCACAGACGTCAGCTGACCCTTCTTGCCGAGGAAGCTGACCCTGACGTCGTTCAGCCTGTCCAGGTCGACCGCCTTCTCAATCTGGGCAAGCGCCTCATCCTTGATTGCCTGCAATTTGTCCTTCATGATACTCTTCCTTTCTTTTTCAAGACTCTGCACCTTATTTTACACAGACAGGAACATTCACGATTTCCTGTTTTGCATTCGGCAGGGGCATTCTCCCTGCCCGCCGCGCGGCCCGCGTGCTGCGGCAGCAACTGATTTCCATACGCGAATCTGCGCAAAAAAACTTCCTCCCGCATAGGGACGAAGTCTGATCCGTGGTACCACCCTGATTCCTGTCCGCAGACAGGCACTCAACGCGCGTAACGTGCGCCGACGTCGGCTCCTAACGATCCTGCGCTGTCACAAGCACTCCGCTTCATTTCCAAACGGCACGTTTTAACGCAGTCTTTTCAGAACCACAGCTCCGGTGTGAAATTCGATCCCTGTCTGAACCCGGGCGAGCTTCCAGCCAGCGGCACGCCCTCTCTGTCGGAATACAGTTCTCTACTGTGCACCTTCATTGCCTTTTTCTTTCAAGCTAAAGCTTATTCTATCCACAACAGGAAATTCTGTCAAGCTGTTTTTATTGCTTTACACACAAATGGCAATCTGATATAATAAGAATGAAACAAACGAACCGCAATTTGAGAAAGAAGGTGAGCCTATGCCAAGTGAAAAAGAACTAATTGACAAGCTGATCGACAAATATACCGATCTGCAGCGCATCAAAACAGCGCCGGATATTCAAAAAGAGATTGACTATCAGTTGGCCATTACAAAGGCAAAGCTTGAATCCTGCGGCATAGTGACAAGCGACCTCGACATCAAATAACAGTCAGACAGCAGGCCACATAGAAGGTGTAAAGTCCGAATTCAATGATCAGGGCTTTGCACCTTTTCCTTTTCTTCTTCATCCGGCAGCAGGAACATCTCCGGCTGAGTCAGGTAATGATTGATCTCCGCCCCGATGAACAGCAGATACATGCTGCCGTAAAGCCACAGCATCACAACCACAAGCGTCGTCAGGCTGCCGTAGATCACCGACATGCTACCGGCATAGTCAAGATAAAGGGAAAAGCCATAAGAATACACCGCCCAGGAGATCGCGGCAAACACCGCCCCCGGAAACTGCCTGAAAAATTTCTGCCGTACATCCGGCAGGAAGGTGTACAACACCACAAACAGGATGACGAGCACCAGCAGCGCGATCGCCATCGGCGTCACCAGAAGATCCCCTGTATACCTGCCCATGTTCGGGAACCGTTTGGTCAGGAATTCCTGAATGCTGTAACCGAACACCAGAATCGCCAGGCTCAGGATCAGCGCGAGGATCATCAGCACCATGTAGAATGCCGCCCGTATCCGCGTCACCAGATAATTCTTGGTCTTCTGCACCCCGCAGATGGAATTCATCCCGTCCGCCAGACCCATGATGGCCTTTCCTGCCGTCCAGAGCGCCGCGATCGCCGTCCATGAGATCACCGCAATCGGCTGATTGTAGATCGTCTCGACGATCGGTTCCAGCAGTTCGATCATCCCCATCGGCGTGATGTCTTCAATCGTTGTCAGCACCTGCTGCTCCGTGATCGGCGTGAACTGCACCAGCGTCAGCAGGAGCATCAGCACCGGGAAAAAGCTCATGATGATAAAGAACGCCGCCTCCGCGGAGTGCGCCCTGACACGGTCTCTGTCCATTTTATACATAAACCTGAGCAGCAGCTCTTTCAGTCTTATCAAGAAATTCTTCCCCACACGCTCTTTCCTCCACCGTATTTAACCGGACAGCTCACACTGATAATAATACTTCAGGATCTCCCGATAGTCCAGTCCTCTCTCCGCCATGGCAGCGGCCCCGTACTGGCTCATTCCGACGCCATGCCCGTAACCGCCCCCGTGAATCACCACCCTGTCAATCTCTCCGTCCGATCCCTGTCGTCCGACTGACTCCAGCCAGAAAAACGCGCTCGGCAAAAGCCGCATTCCCGAATGTTCCTCCCCGTCCCGCAGACGCAGCGCCGCCTGTGCGGGCGACAGCAGCCGGCGGATTTCATACTCTCCGCTGACGGTCTTCGCCGAACTTCCGCCGATGACCTCCAGCCCCGTCACCTGTCCGTTTCCCTCCCGCTTTGTGACACGGATCGCGTCGATCCGCTCCTCCTGCCAGCCATACCACACGGACAGCTGTTCCAGAATGTCTTCCGCGGGGATTTCCGCCTCCCAGCGCAGCCAGGGGGAATCATACTCTGCTCCCGCATCCGGCTCCTGCGCCAGAAACTTCCGAAACGCCGCGTCGCTGTCCAGATCCTCCCTGTGCTCCGACTGACAGGAAGTAGAATAATACTGAATCCCGTCAAGCGGCAGGATCTCGCCCGCCGTATCCTCCACGGCCTGTCTCGACTGCGCTGTCGCCCGATAGTTATTATACACCTGATCATTCACGCTGTCATCCAGATCCGCCAGAGGATCTCCCCCTGAAGCTGCCGCCGCATCTCCGCCCGCGTCTCCCGGCACTGCTTCCCGCACAGTTTCCTCTCTCGCATTCCGGATGCAGCTGCACGCATACGTCCGGGCGCATACTGCCTGCGCCTTCTGCGCCTCCTCCGGATAATCGGACGGCATTTCGCTTGAGACGACTCCGCACAGGTACTCCTCCAGCGGAAGCTCGTTCACCAGCACGATTCCATCCGTCTCCCGGTACAGCCGAAGCGTACCTGTATACTGCGGATATCCGTCCGCGCGCTTCAGGCTTTCCAGCGTAATCGGAATATCCTTTTTCTGAGCGATCTCCACGACTTGTCCCACCGCGAGCTCCGACGCGCTCACACGGTAATCCATCGTCTTCTCCGCGCGCTTTCCGTCCGTTTTTACGACAAAGGCCTTCTCGCATGTCAGATGAACATTCCCATGATACTCTCCCGCGAAGTCCTCGCTGAGGATCTGCACGCGAACCATATCAGGAAGCCGAAGCGTCTTATCCGCCTCGCTCCCAGGCAGATCATCCGCTGCATTCCCGCGCGGATCAGCCCCCGCCTCCCGCGCAAACCTCTCCCCATACTGGACATAACGGTACAGCAGCCAGATCACCGTCCCGGCGATCACAGCCGCCGCCAGCACCTGCAACGCGCCCAGCATGCGAAGCTTCCACCTTTTTCTCCCGTCCATCCGGCACCTCTGCATAAGATAGAATCATCACTCTATTTTACAGTATGCCGGAATCTCTCCATATATTCCCGCCGCGCGCCTGCCGGAACCGGGAACACAGACAGGCTCTTCGCCATAACGCAAAAACCGCCCCTGCGCACGGGATGCCCCCAAACACGCCGAGGCGGTCAAACCGCTTATTTCTGGTTGATATAGTTGATCAGACCCTCTGCCCGGATGATCTTCTGCATGAACTCCGGAAACGCCTGTCCCTGAAAGCTCGTTCCCTTCGTGCGGTCATAGATCACACCGCTGTCAAAATCGATCTCTACCTCGTCGCCCGCCTCAATGCCCTTCGACGCCTCCGGACACTCAATGATCGGCAGTCCAATATTGATCGCGTTGCGATAGAAGATCCGCGCGAACGTCTCCGCGATCACACAGCTCACACCGGCCGCCTTGATCGCGATCGGCGCATGCTCACGCGAGGAACCGCAGCCGAAGTTCTTCTCGGCCACGATGATATCTCCCTTGTGTACCTTGTTTATGAATTCCCTGTCGATATCCTCCATACAGTGCGTGGCAAGCTCCGCCGGATCCGAGGAATTCAGATAGCGCGCCGGGATGATGACATCCGTGTCGACGTTATCTCCATATTTAAACACTCTTCCTGCTGCTTTCATACGAATTCAAACCTTTCTCATTCATTGATTTATTTAAAGGCCGAGCTCAGCCGGCGCAGATATCCTGCCGGTCACGGCACTGGCCGCTGCGACCGCCGGACTCGCCAGATACACCTCAGACTTCACATGCCCCATCCTGCCGACAAAATTGCGGTTCGTCGTGGAAATGCACCGCTCGCCCTCAGCCAGGATGCCCATGTATCCGCCCAGACACGGCCCGCAGGTCGGTGTGCTGACCACAGCGCCCGCCTCGATAAAGATCTTCAGAAGGCCTTCCTCCATCGCCTGCAGGTAGATCGCCTGCGTCGCCGGGATCACGATACAGCGCACGCCCTTCTTCACCTTATGTCCCTTCAGGATCTCCGCCGCCGCGCGCAGATCGTCCATGCGCCCGTTCGTGCAGGAACCGATCACCGCCTGATCGATGATAATATCCTCCGTGATCTCGTCTGTCGTCCTCGTGTTCTCCGGAAGATGCGGAAACGCCACCGTCGGCTTCAGCGAGCTCAGATCGATCGTGTATTCCTCATCGTACACAGCGTCCGCGTCCGCCTCATAGATCCTGAACTCCCGCTTCGAGTGCTCCTTCATGTAGGCGACCGCCTTCTCATCCACCGGGAAGATGCCGTTCTTGCCGCCGGCCTCGATCGCCATGTTCGCAATCGTGAAACGGTCGTCCATCGACAGATGCGCGATGCCGTCTCCAACGAACTCCATCGACTTGTAAAGTGCGCCGTCCACGCCGATCATACCGATGATGTGGAGGATGACATCCTTGCCGCTCACCCACTCCGCCGGCTTGCCTGTCAGATTGAATTTGATCGCGGACGGCACCTTGAACCAGGCCCTGCCCGTCGCCATACCGGCCGCCATGTCCGTACTGCCCACGCCCGTAGAAAACGCGCCGAGCGCCCCATAGGTACAGGTGTGGGAATCCGCGCCGATGATCACATCGCCGGCCACAGTCAGCCCCTGCTCCGGGAGCAGCGCGTGCTCGATGCCCATCTGCCCTACGTCGAAATAATTCGTGATATCGTGCTTACATGCGAACTCACGCACACACTTGCAGTGCTCCGCCGACTTGATATCCTTGTTCGGGATAAAGTGATCCATAACGAGCGCGATCTTATCCCTGTCAAAGACCCTGTCTTCAGTGAATTTATCCATCTCATGAATCGCCACCGGGGAAGTGATATCGTTCCCCAGCACCAGATCAAGCTTTGCCTCGGTCAGCTGCCCGGCCTCCACGCGCTCCAGTCCGGCGGCGGCCGCCAGAATCTTCTGAGTCATTGTCATGCCCATCTCTGTACTCCTCCTTCAAAATCAAATCGCCCCGCAAAACCGCGGAAACCTTCCGGCACTTACAGATAACGGATATCATCCGTGCCGCGGGAAAGCCCCGTGATGCCGGTCCTCGCAAGCTCCAGGATCTCATGTCCCTCCAGAAGGCGCAGGAAAGCGTCCAGCTTGGACTGCTGGCCTGTGAGCTCCACGATCAGGGAATCAACGCCGACATCGATCACGTTGCCGCGGAATACATTCACGATCGCGATGACCGCCTGCCGGTCCTCCGCGTCTACTCGCAGCTTGACCAGTACAAGCTCTCTGCTCACACTCGTCTCGCTCTCCAGGATCTTGATATCCACCACATCGATCAGCTTCGCCAGCTGCTTCGTGATCTGGTCAAGGATCTGCTCGTCCCCTGACACCACAACCGTCATGCGCGAATAGCGAGGATCCGCGGTCTCACCCACCGTGAGACTGTCGATGTTGTAGCCGCGGCGGCTGAAAAGGCCGGCCACACGGCTCAGCACGCCGGAGGTATTATCCACCAGCAGCGATAAAACTCTTTTCTTCATACTGTCTTTCGCCCCTGCCTTTTTCAGAATTTTGCAGCCATTCCGCAAAGAACGGCTGCAAACGTTTCATCTATTCTATCAGCAATCACATCCGTTGTCAAACGCCAAAGTAATCCGCGATCGCGGCCGCTGCGGCCTTTGCCATTTTTTTCTTCTGTTTGGCGTATGCGTTCATATCGTCCCTGTCGTCAATGAAGGCAGTCTCCAGAAGTCCGTACGGCACGCCCAACGACTGCGCCGTCCTCGCGTTGAGCAGCCCGGCTGAACGCTCAATCCCTGAACCTCCGCCCCAGATCGGAAGACCGCCCGCCTCAGCCACAGCCGCGACGATCTGCTGATCGAGCGTAGTATCCTTCTTATAGGCGTTGACATACATGCTTGTCCCCTTGCAGCTTCCGTCTCCGCCCGGGTCTTTTCTGACATTCTCCGTCGCGTTGAAATGGATCTCCAGCACGTAATCGTACAGCTTAAAGTTCGGATTCGGGCCGGACTTCCTGCCGGCCAGCACCTGAAAGCAGTCATAATTCTGATCATACAGGGTCACCGGCAGATCCGGCGCGGTCTTTTTCAGCTGCTTAACGATCAGGGAGGCAAATTCCCTCGTGAGGCGATCCTCCTGATAGTAGGTCGAACCGCAGGTCGAATAAGCGCCCGGATCCCCCTGCCCATGTCCGGAGATCAGGAGAACCGATATCGACGCCGTGCCGTCCTCCCCGAGCTCAATCCCGTCAACGACCTTGTTCTTCTCCATCTTGCCCTTGCTGGAGAAATGATAGCGTCTGCCTTCGCAGACCACCCAGCCGGTCTGGATCACACCGTCCTGGATATAATATTTGTTTTTCTTTATCGTGACCCAGCCGCTCTCCTGGCGCACGCCATTCTCATCAAAATAGTAATACTTGCCTTTGATCTTCTTGAGACCGACTGCCAGCTCGCCATCGGAAAAATAGAACGTCTTTTTTCCGACCTTCACAAAACCGCTCTTCACACGCTTGCCCTTCACGCCCCTGGAATCGACCAGATACCCGTCCGGCGTCACGCTGTTCTTCAGCATTTTCCCGTCAGGGCCGACGTAATACTTCTTGCTGATCCAGCAGTCCGCCTTCATCACGCCCTTCGCCGAGAAATAGTACCGCCCGCTGTCGATGTTCCTCCAGCCGGTATACGCAGCGCCGTAATCCTCCCCGGATTCCGCCTCTGCAAAATAATATTTCTTATCCTTATACAAAACCCATCCGGTATGCATCACACCGGTCTCATCAAAGAAATACCGCTGCCCGTCTATCGTCTGAAGTCCGGTGTACATCCGTCCGATCTCCCCGATCGACCCTGTCGGCGCGCAATAACAGCGCGTATCCGCCACGGTCTGCCAGCCGGTCTGGAGAACGCCTTTCTCATCGAAAAGATAACTGTAAGCGCCGATCTTCGCAATACCGGTCATCGCGCTGCCGCGCGGCCCGTCCGCCGCAGTTTCCCGAAAATAATAGATGCTGTTCCCTATCATCTGCCAGCCGGTATTCAGAAAACCGGTATTTCCGAAATAATAGAAATAGTTTCCTTCCGGCTGCAGGCCGCGTTTGTCCGACGGTTCCGTCGGCGATACAGTCCCTACGGCCCCTGTCTGCGCCGTCTGCCCGTATACTCCGCTCTCCTCCGCGCGAACGATCCGGACACCGGCCGGCACCGTAAGCGCCAGAACCACCATCGCCGCCAGCAGCTTTGTTCTTTTCATCATTATGTACCACTCCATTTTCATAATTGTTACATTTCTGTAACATTCTATCACAGGTTGACGGATCAGACAAGCTTTTTATATTGGTCGTAGCAATATTCGATAATGCTTTTTCTCGTAACAATTCCGATAAATATGCCGTTATCATCGATCACCGGGACAAAGTTCTGATTCAGGGAGGTCATAACCAGATCCTCGATATTGCAGTTCACATTGACGGGCTGATTGTCCCGCCTGCGGTGCAGCCGGCGGATCGGAATATCCTCAGCGCCGCGAAAATCATAGCTGCCCTGCCTGCAGATCTCCCACAGCACATCGCCCTCCGTAAGCGTCCCGACATAAGTCC
>CANQIW010000077.1 GCA_947624055.1 uncultured Lachnospiraceae bacterium | reverse complement strand
GAGTGGACGACGATGTCCGCGCCGTGCTCGATGGGACGGATCAGATACGGTGTGCCGAAGGTGTTGTCAACCACCAGAGGGAGCCCATGCCTGTGAGCCAGCGCGGCCAGCGCGTCGATATCCGGGATGTCGCTGTTCGGATTTCCCAGCGTCTCGATGTAGATCGCGCGCGTGTCCTGCTGAATCGCGGCTTCCACCTCATCGAGTTCGTGAATATTGACAAAGCTCGCGGTGATGCCGAAATTCGGCAGCGTGTGCGCCAGAAGGTTATAGCTGCCGCCATAGATGGTCTTCTGCGCCACGAAATGGCCTCCGTTCTGGCCAAGCGCCTCCAGTGTGTAAGTGATGGCCGCCGCGCCGGACGCCAGCGCCAGAGCTGCCACTCCGCCCTCGAGCGCAGCGACCCTCTGTTCCAGAACGTCCTGCGTGGAGTTCGTCAGACGGCCGTAGATGTTGCCGGCGTCGGTCAGCCCGAAGCGCGCGGCCGCGTGTTCGCAGTTGTGGAATACATAAGAGGTCGTCGCGTAGATCGGCACTGCGCGGGAATCGGTCGCCGGATCCGGAGTTTCCTGCCCCACATGGAGCTGTAAGGTTTCAAATTTGTAATCAGCCATAATGATACTTCCTTTCATTTTTATATAATGTATGAGTTTTTAATACCTACTTATTAGGTTGGTTTTTATAGTAACATAGAAAAATTGAGATGTCAATAGCGAAAAACAGAAAAGATTTCCTGCAAAATACCTCCTCTTTATCTCCTCTTTATCTCCTCTTTATCTCCTCTTTATCTCCTCTTCTTCGCCGCCTCAGCACAGCTCCTGATAAGCCTCCACCTGAATCTGCTCGAAGGTGCTCATGCTGAGATAGATCTCTGCTGCCATATCAATAAGAGGAAACGCCGCTACGGCCCCGCTTCCCTCTCCGAGACACATACCGGCGTCCAGCGCCGGCGACAGTCCAAGCTCTGCCAGCACTCTGCGCGCCGCCGGCTCCTTCGACACGTGCGTAGCGATCATATAACCGGCGGCCGCCGGGCAGAGCCTGACAGCCAGAAGCGCCGCGACAGAAGAGATAAAGCCGTCGATCAGCACCGGAATGTGACAATAAGCCCCTCCGAGAAAAAGCCCTGTGATGCCGGCAATGTCAAAACCGCCGACGCAGGAAAGAACCGTCAGCGGATCCTGTTCCGACAACTTCCATCGCGCCATCGCATCCCGGATCACATGGACTTTTTTCTTCAGTCCGTCGTCCGTAAGCCCGGCGCCCCGACCCGTCATCTCCTCCGCCGGAACTCCTGTCAGAGACGCCGCGACCGCGCTGGACGTCGTCGTGTTTCCGATCCCCATCTCCCCGGTCGCGATCAGCCGGTAACCCTCTTCCTGCAATTCACGTACCAGTCGGATCCCGGTCTCAATCGCGGCTGTCGCCTGTTCGCGTGTCATCGCAGGCTCCCTGGCAAAATTTTTCGTTCCATAGGCAATTTTCCGCCTCTCCACGCGCGGCGTGTCCGTCGCCATGCCGATATCGATCGGCCTGATATCCGCGCCGCCCACCCGGCACATGATCGCCGCGCAGGACTTCTCATCCAGGAAATTCTCTGCGACGATCGCCGTAACCTCCTGCCCCGTCTGTGTCACGCCCTCCTCAACCACACCGTTGTCCGCGCACATCGGCACCAGGATTTTTTTCTCTGTTTTCACCTGCGGCGAATGCTGCGCACCAGCGATCCGCACGATCACATCCTCCAGCCAGCCGAGGCTGTGCAGCGGCTTGGCGATGCTGTTCCAGCGGCTCTGCGCGATTTCTGCCGCCTCTTTATCGCACGGCACGATTTTCTTTATGACCTCTTCCAAAATGATCTCTGTCTTACCCATCTGTGTTTTCTCCGATATTTGCTCAAAATATTTCCCAGTGTATTGTACTGTACTGTATTGTATTGTATTGTATTGTACTGTACTGTACTGTATTGTACTGTATTGTATTGTATTGTATTGTATTGTATTGTACTGTATTGTACTGTACTGCACTGTACTGTATTGCACTGTACTGTACTGTGTCGCACTGCATTGTATTGCCCGGCCTGCCTTACTGCCTGGACTCCATTATATCCGCATTTCATTTCCTTGTCCATGCTTTATGATCCGTTCTGATCCGTTCCTCATTATCTGCCTGTGTGATCCATTCCGTACATTTTTCCGAAACGCTTTCATGTCGCGGAAGCTGTCTGAATTTCCTGTTATATATCAAAACAGGGAATGTTCTCTGTGTGAATCCGATCCTTCACAACAGCGAAACATTCCCTGAACACACCAAATATGTGAAAATCGCTTATGCCTCTACCACGATGCGCGGATTCCCCGGCTCCTCAAAGAGCTCCTCCAGCTGCTCCAGCATGATCGGCCTCGAGAACAGGAATCCCTGATATGTATTCGGCTTGTAGGAATCGACCACTTCCAGAGTCTCGACGTCCTCCACGCCCTCCACGCACACGGAAATGCCGAAATCCCGCGCACACTGTATGGTAGACTTGAGGATATACTGGTCGGCCGGATTTACAACGATATCCGCGACAAACTTTCTGTCTATCTTGATCGAGTCAAACGAGAGATCGCGCAATAATGCCAGTGATGAGTGTCCCGTCCCGAAATCGTCTGCCGCGATATGAATTCCCTGTGCCCGCAGATAGTCCAGATTCTCCTGCAGGATCGCCTGCTGAACCGAACTGCAGTGCTCCGTCAGCTCCAGGATAAGATTCTCCGGCGGAAAATCCATCCTCCGCACGATCGAGATCACATCCGTCTTGAAGGCCACATGCTCCAGCTGCCGGTAAGAGACATTCACGCTGATCTTGAAATCCGGATGCATCTCCACAATCGGCCTGGTGCTGCCAAGCGCCGTCTGCAGGATCCACAGTCCCAACTCATAGAAGCATCGATCGTTCTCCAGGATCGGGATAAATTCAATCGGAGGGACAACTCCCCACTCCTCGCTCTTCCAGCGAACCAAAGCCTCGGCGCCGATGACGGTCCCGTCGATCTGCACCTGCGGCTGGTACATGAGATAAAATCCGCTGAAGTCCTGATACAGCACGCTTCGGATGATCGCGTCGATCATCTCAAGCTTCCTTCTGGTGCTGCCGTGACGGCTGTCGTCGAAGTAAACCAGCTCGCCCTGCTCTTCCTGCTTGGAGATGCTGAGCGCATATTCGAGTTCCGCCAGAACAGCCGTCTCCTCCGCCTCGATCTTCCGGAAGCTCAGCGCTCCGCCGCACAGGGCAAGGCTGACTCTGGACGCACCGAGATACAGCTCATTTCTGGCTATATCGCTCGCCTTCTGGTACAGGCGCTGCGTATCCTCATACCCGGCAACCACAGTCAGCAACGCGAACTTCGTCCCGTTTAAGCGGAACACCATTCCATGACCGCGCAACAAGTCGCGCAGCTTCTGTCCGAACATCTGAAGGATCTGGTTCCCGCAGATATAGCCATAGGTATTATTCACCCTGCGGAACTGGCTGAGGCCAACCATGAGAAGGTTCACCGGCTGCTCCGCAGTCTTGCACTTGCGCAGAGTATCCATCAGCTTGTAGACATTGTAAAGGTTCGTCACGGAATCGACATCATCGATCACGCCATGATTATAGATCGTTCCCGCAAAAATATCCGGTCCGTCGCCGTCTGCCTTCAGCAGATATCCCTTACAGGTACACAGAATATAGATTCCTGCTCTATTTCTGGCACGGTACGTCACATCATGGTACTTCTTCCTGCCTGTGAAAACTGCTTCGAGGTCGCTCAGATAAAGCTCCCTGTCGTCCGGATGAATACGCTCCAGCCAGATATTTCCGGCATCATGCATGTACTCTCCGGGAAGATCAAACTCCTCCACGATCGACCTGGACCAGCGCGAGACATTCGTATCCATATTGCACATGAACAGATAACGCTCGCTGGACGACTCGGCAAACGCCTCGAACGCTCTTCCTCCCAGCCCGATCAGATCCCGCCCCTTAAGGCTCTCCCCAAGGAGCAGCAATTCTTCTCCCAGCCGCTGCCTGCTTTTCGGAAGCTTGTCGATCTCCAGCGCTGCCGTCTGAGGCGCATAGCGCAGATCCTTGACATATTCAAATAGGATTTCTTCCCCGCTCAGCCTTTTCATATCGTCATTTCCTCTTATGACTGCAAACAACAATCCACTTTCATTCTAACGCCTTTGGGGATATCTGTCAATTTCATTTTTCTGTTTTTCACAAAAAACAGCTGTGCAAACGCACAAATTTGAATAAGTTGTCCAGTTTTCACTGCCGTTCATAGTATGCAAGTCCGTCATTCGGCTCAAAATAGGTGCGAATGTATCCCTGTTGAGATACGACGACAAACTCGTTCGTATCCTCAAGGTAATAAACGTCGTCTCCGTCCTCTGCCTCCAGCTTGTGGAGCGCGTCCGGAGACGCGATCACACGGTTCGCTCCGGCGACATAAGCCGCTTCGTCCGCAAAACCCATCTCAACTCCGTGACGTTCGAAATGATCTTCCAGCTGCTCCTTTGTGCGGAATGTATATGAAATCTCCTGCTCCTCAGCCTGTCCCTGCTCCTGCGGCCGGGACGCATCGTCCGTCCCCTGCGGCTGAGCCGTCTGCCCGGCTTCCTGCTGTCCGCCACGGCTGCCCGGCTGTGTGCCGCTCCATGCGCCAAAACCGATCACCGCCGCGCAGATCAGAACCGCCAATGTCACCGGCACTTTCCTTTTGCGCAGATTTTTGTATAACTTCTGCGCCTCCCGTACATTGTCCACGCTGTCCTTCCGGTTATTCCCCTGACTGTTTTTTCTTTTGCCCATTCCGTTTTTACGCTCCTCTCCGGATCATTCCATTCTGTTTCCCGCCTCGAACGGCAGTCCGGAAATTACCCTGAGGCTTAATCCCTCCCAGGCATCTCCGAGCAGCTCGCAGACATACCCGTGCGCATTCGCCACCTGCCAGTCAAAATAGCCCCTCTGAGGTCTGGCAAACCGTTCGAGAATCGCCATAATCGTCCCGCCATGTACCACAAACGCCGCCGATTTGATCCTCTGCTCATATACGCTCTGACAACAAGCCTCAAACGCTGCACAGCATCTGTCCGAAAATGTATCTCTGCTCTCCCCTCCGGGGAACGCCAGGGTACCGCCGCTGTCGATCCACGCCTGATATCGTCTGTCCCCGCACAGCTCCTGATAATTCTTATACTCAAATTCTCCGAACGCGCATTCCCTCAGGTCTGCGCACAGCTCCGGCCGCAGCTCCGGAAAGAGAAGCCCGGCGGTCTGTATACAGCGCTTCATCGGGCTGGAAAATACGCAGTCCGGCAACGGGTACTGTCCCCGCGCCGCGCAAAGCTCGCCAGCTGCCTCTTCGGTCAGATCCTCCTCTGTGGCGCCGACATAACGATGCTCCAGATTTCCGGCAGTCGCGCCGTGCCGTATGAAACTGATCCGCATGCCGACCTCCTCCTTCTCCCGCCTTATCCTCATGTAGTTTCGGCCTTTTCCTACGTTTTTCTTATCCCGGTCCTCCCATTCAGATCCGCCGGTTTCGGCCTGCCTGCCCTCCCTAACTATAGCAGAAAACCGGACGTGTGCCAATCAGTTTTTGCAAATACCCACTGTCTGTGTTCATCGCTGCTGCGCCTGTTTCCGAAATTCCGTCGCATGCTTCCGGTACCAGATGGGCATGTTATTGCGCTGGCATTCACTGTTCCTGCGCGCCTCGATCGCAATGCTCTCGAAAAACTCCTTCCACAGATCCGTATAGAGATCTTCTTCCTCCTCCGTCCTGCGCAGCTGTTCCAGTTCCTGCCGCGTCAGCTTTGTCATATAAAAAGACCGATCCTTCGGATGCACCGCTGCGATCCGCCGGTTGTCGTCGATCAACATCCAATATTCTGAAGGCATCCGATCCGCAAAGTGCGCGGCGGAGATCGCCGTCACGTTGCACTTCGGCTCAATGTGCGCCACATAGACCTGTCCGACCTGCGAAAACCTCGTGAATTCCCGGAAATAATTTGCCTCGGTATTCGCCTTGCGGCTCAGCTCAAAAATCCACACGACCTCCGGACGGGACAGCATCTGTGTCAGCTTCCTCCCGCTGGCAAAGCCAAGCACCAGAAAACGGTAGATCGCGTCCAGCCGATCCTGTTCAAACGACATGGCCGCAAGGAATACCTGCCGATACGCTTCATACGAAATCTTCCGCTGAATCGACCGGACAACCTTCGCAGCTTTTCCCTGATCCGCCTCCACATGCACATACGTGCAGAAAAGCCCGGGCTGCCAGACCGGCTCAAGCTGCAGCCGGAGATTGTCATGCCCCAGACGGCTCGCCCAGGCGTCGTATATACAGGTCATCATCGCCTCAAATGTATCTTCACAGGTAAATACTGTCATTTTCTTCCTCCTCACATCCTCACACGCTCATCCTGATATGTTTTCTTTTTCTCATACGGAGCCGGATCTCACGCTCCCATCTGAAAATCTTCGAACAGAGACAGCTGCCTGAATCCGGCCTCGCTGCTATGGCGGATCTGCCAGTTCTCCTTCGCGTTCACTCCGATCAGCTGACGTGTGATGTAGCGCTCCTCGATCGGTGTCGGATACATCATCCTGCCGCCGCAGGTGATGAAATAATGCGCCCTCTTCAGCACCACGCCCATCTTCTTCAGGTGCGGAAAATCCAGCTTCCCGTATCTGCGCGACTGAATGATGCGCAGCGCGGACTTCGGACCGACACCCGGGATCCGCAGGATCATGCTGTAATCCGCCGTGTTGATCTCCACAGGGAAGAGCTCCAGATGCCGCAGCGCCCAGTCGCACTTCGGATCCAGCAGCTCATTGAAGTCCGGCCGCTCCTCGCTCAGCAGCTCATCCGCATGAAATCCGTAGAAGCGCAGCAGCCAGTCCGCCTGATACAATCGATGCTCCCGCAAAAGCGGCGGAGGCGTGCCGAGCGCCGGCAGCGCGCTGTCCTCGTTGAGCGGCACATAGGCCGAGAAAAACACGCGCTTCAGATCGTAGGTCTGGTACAGATGCTGGGTGGTCTTCAGCAGATGGTAATCCGTCTCCGGCGTCGCCCCGATGATCATCTGTGTACTCTGTCCCGCCGGGACAAACGGGCGCTGCAGATCCCACCGTCGAAGCCCGGCCGGAAGAGAGAAGCTCTCCCGCCCGACACTGACCGGCTGGCTCTCTTCTGCAATCAGATCCTCTGCAGGCATCTGTGCTTTCAGCGGACGCTTATCGCCGGTGAGGCCGCTCTGACCCGCCCGCTCCCCGATCCGCCCGCCCCGGAAAAGATCCCTCCTCCGAGCCGCCGCGTGGATTGGCTGCGCTCCATCTGCGCGCTCTTGCCGATCGCCAGGCGATGCTCCGCGATCGTATCGCTCACCATCCGCATCGGCCGCAGGATCGCCTTGTGCGTCTTGTTCGGGGCAAGCTTCCTCAGGCTCTCCCCGGTCGGGAGCTCCAGATTCACGCTCATGCGGTCCGCCAGATACCCGGCCGAGGCCAGCAGCTCGTCCGGCGCGCCCGGAATCGCCTTCACATGGATGTAGCCATTAAAGCGGTACTCATTCCGCAGCCAATACAGCGCCTCACAGATGCGCTCCATCGTGTAGGCCGGGCTCTTCCACACGCCGGAGCTCAGGAAAAGTCCCTCGATGTAATTCCTCTTATAAAATTCGACCGTCAGCTCACAGACCTCCCGCGGAGTAAAGGCTGTGCGCAGCGTGTCGTTCGAGGCGCGGTTGAGACAATATTTGCAGTCATAAATGCAATGGTTCGTCAGCAGGATCTTCAGCAGTGAAATACATCGGCCGTCCGCGGCAAAGCTGTGGCAGATCCCGGCCGCCGCGGAATTCCCCAGATATCCCTCCCTGCCGCGCCTGTCCACTCCGCTCGACGTGCACGCCACATCATACTTCGCCGCATCCGCCAGGATATGCAGCTTCTCCTGAAGCGTCAGCCCGGATCGGATCTCCATGTTTCTCCCCTCCCTCTGCTGTCGCTTTGTCCTCTCCGGCAATGTCTTACCATCGGAAAACAAAAAAGCGAAAACGGAACATATGTTCTCTTTTTCTTGATTATAGAACATATGTTCCCTTTTCGCAAGAGTTTTTTCTAAAATTGTATGCAAAACTGAATTCCGCTTCGCAGAAGCTCTATTCTACAGACTACCCTCAAGCACCGCTACAGTCTGCTCTCGAGCACCAGCCTCTGTGTCTTCATCCCAATCGCCTCGTAAAACGCGAGGGCCGATCGGTTAAATTCCCATACCATCAGTTCCATTCCCGACGCGCCCAGCGCTTTCGCCCTGCGCCCGGCTTCCCTGTACAACTCCGTGGCCACGCCGCACCTGCGCGCCGTCTCGTCGACATACAGTGCCTCTATGTACGCGGTCTTGCTTCCGGAATTTCCATGTATAACCTTCGGTTCCCGAATCGCCGCCAGGCAGATTCCGACGACCCTCCCTTCCTCCTCCGCCGCAAACGCGATGCACTGCCCGCACGCGACGATCGCTTCAAAATCATCCCGCGAATACACATGCTCCGTCTGCGCATACTGATCCGGCCGCGCGTCCACATGCATCCTGTGGAGGCGGCGCATTCTTTCATCCACGGCGTCATAATCCCGCGGCGTCATTGCCCTGATCTTTATATTTCCCTTCTCCATATTCATCTCCATTTCGCCGCCTTTCGTTTTGGCACTGTGGTCAATTCTCTCCAGAAGTCCCGGAAATCCCCCAGCTTTTCGTCCTGTGCAGATAATAAAGGATAAACAGCGCGGCCGTGCAGCCCCAGGAGATCGGATAGTTCAGCGTGATTGTCCGCAGCGACGGCCGCAGCGGAACGATCAGGAAAATCCA
>CANQIW010000076.1 GCA_947624055.1 uncultured Lachnospiraceae bacterium | reverse complement strand
CACTCCAGCCCGTCCAGAAATGCTCCGTTTCCGGTATCCAGAGAGTTGATATAGACTGCCATCCGCTCATCAATCACCATTTTTAGATCCTGATCCTCTCCACCACATCGTCGGAATCGATGTCAACCGCTCCCACGATCTCGCCTGTGATCTTCTGCACCATGCGGCACACGCGAAGCTCCGCGAGCAGGAAACCGTTCACGAGCGGGTTCTTGCGGAATTCCTCATAATCATTGCACAGGCGGTTCTGCTCCTGATACATGTCGAGCGGTTCCTGCGAGTTCTGCGTTTCGAACACATGCAGGCGGAAATCGTTGATCTGCTGCCGCAGCTCCGGCTCCTCCCGCACTTTGTCCCGCAGCTCGCAGAACTGCCGGTACTCGTCGCTCTCGATGATACACTGGATCAGATCCTCGATACATTTCTCCATCCTGTTCATATACTTTACTCCACTTCCATGATGATCGGCAGGATCATCGGGCGGCGCTTCGTCCGCTTCCACAGGAAATCGCTGAGCGAGTCCCGGATCGTGTTCTTGATCTTTGCCCAGTCTGTCACATGGTGCGCATTGCACGAATCCATTGCGTCCTCAACCACGCTGCGCGCCTCCTCCATCAGCTCCTCGGCCTCGCGCACATACACAAATCCCCTCGAAACGATGTCCGGACCCGCAAGGATCTGCCCGGTATGCCGCTCCAGCGTCAGCACCGCGATCACGATCCCGTCCTCCGCAAGGTGCTGGCGGTCGCGCAGCACGATATTGCCCACGTCCCCGACGCCGAGTCCGTCCACAAGGATCGCCCCGGTCTGCACATGGTCGCAGACCTTCGCGCTGTCCTCTCCAATCTCCAGCACATCCCCGGTCTTCAGAATGAAAATATGATCCTTGTCGATGCCCAGACCCTCGGCCAGCCCTGCCTGCGCCTTCATGTGGCGGTACTCGCCGTGCACCGGGATCGAATACTTCGGCTTCACCAGCGAGTAGATCAGCTTGATCTCCTCCTGGCAGGCGTGTCCCGACGTGTGGGCGTTCTGGAAGATGACGTTCGCTCCTTTCATCGAGAGTTCGTTGATCACATTCGACACAGCCTTCTCGTTGCCAGGGATCGGATTGGAGCTGAAGATCACGGTGTCTCCCGGCTTGATGCTGACCTTCTTGTGCATATCCGCCGCCATCCTTGAGAGCGCCGCCATCGACTCTCCCTGGCTCCCGGTCGTAATCAGTACCATCTGCTCGTCCGGATAATTCTTCATCTGCTCCAGATCGATCAGCGTATTCTCCGGAATCGCGAGATAACCGAGCTCCGAAGCGATCTGGATGATGTTTACCATGCTTCTGCCTTCCACCACGACCTTGCGCCCGTACTTGTGCGCGGAATTGATGATCTGCTGCACGCGGTCGACATTCGACGCGAACGTCGCGATGATAATCCTGCTGCTGCGATGCTCCGCAAACAGGTTGTCAAAGGTCTTGCCTACGGTGCGCTCCGAGGCCGTGAAGCCCGGGCGCTCCGCGTTCGTGCTGTCGCACATGAGGGCAAGCACGCCCTTCTTTCCGAGCTCCGCGAAGCGCTGCAGATCGATCGCGTCGCCGAATACCGGCGTATAGTCCACCTTGAAATCGCCGGTATGCACAATGATCCCCGCCGGCGAATAGATCGCCAGCGCGACCGCGTCCGCAATGCTGTGGTTTGTCTTGATGAATTCGATCCGAAATGCTCCGAGATTGATCGACTGTCCCGGCTTCACAACCTTGCGCTTCGTCGCGCGCATCAGATTGTGCTCCGTGAGTTTGCGCTCGATCAGCCCCATCGTCAGCTTCGTCGCATACAGGGGCGCGTTCAGCTCCATGAGCACATAAGGCAGCGCGCCGATGTGATCCTCGTGGCCGTGCGTGAACACAATGCCCTTCACCTTGTCAATGTTGTCCTTCAGATACGTGACGTCCGGGATCACGAGATCGATCCCGAGCATATCGTTTTCCGGGAACGCGAGTCCGCAGTCCACCACGATAATGCTATCCTTATATTCAAACGCCGTCATGTTCATGCCGATCAGCCCCAGTCCTCCGATCGGGATGATCTTTACTTTTTCGCTTATCTTTTCGTTTGTCTTATCGCTGCTGTTCTGATTTGTCTGTCTCTTCTTCAATCTGCACCTCTTATTCTTTCTCAGAGCTCGATATCCACGTCCTCCAAAAGCTCTGCAAAAATCTTTGATACCGCTTCCAGCTCTTCGCCGTCCTCGACAAAGACATAGCGCGCCTCTTCCTCTCCGTCCTTCGACAGATCCTTCAGGATGTACGCGTCCGCTTCATCGTCCTCGGTCTCCGTGACCAGCAGATAGGAGATTCCGCCGATTCGCGTTTCTTCCAACACAAAAAACCCGACGGTCTCCTCTTCTCCGACCGGGCAAAGCTCTATTTTCTTATTCATTCGTTTCCCTCTCGCGGCTGTCCAGATATCCTTGCAGGATATACACGGCAGCTATCATATCCACATATGCTTTTCGTTTCTCGCGGCGCACTCCGCCCTCGATCAGCGCACGGTTCGCCGCCACCGTCGTCAATCGTTCATCCCACAGCTCCACCGGAAGCCCCGTCCTGCGCTTCAGCGTTTCTCCGAATTCCAGCGTCTTTTGCGCACGTTCACCGATGGTATTGTTCATATTCTTCGGGTATCCCAGCACGATCTCCGTTACCTGATACTGCACGATCAGCTCCTCGATCCGCGCAAGTGTCCGCCGCAGCTTGTTTTCCTGCTCCCGCCTGATAATCTCCACGCCCTGCGCGGTAAGCCCAAGCGCATCGCTGACGGCCACTCCCACTGTCCGGGAACCGAAGTCCAGACCCAGGATCCGGCTCACTGCTCCTCCCGCTGCCATGACTTATTCTTCACGTACTCCCTCAAAAGCTCCTCAACCAGCTCGTCCCTCTCAACCTTCATGATCATGCTGCGCGCATTGTTGTGGCTGGTAATGTAGGTCGGATCGCCTGACATGATGTAGCCCACGATCTGATTGACCGGATTGTAACCCTTCTCCTCCATCGCGTTGTACACCAGCTCCAGCACCTTCTTCACGCGCGCCTCAGGATCTGTGCTGAAATTAAAGTATTGTGTGTTGTTGATGTCTGCCATATCCTCACGTCCTTCAGTACTTCGTAACCCCATTCTAATATAATTCGGAAAATAATTCAATCCCTTTCGAACAATTGTTTCCGACAATGTTTCCGACAGGATTCACCGCTTTCCGCCGTTCGCTGTATTTCCGACAGCCGGAAATGCCCCGCGTCCTTTTCAGGATCCGCCCTGCGCGCCATCGCGCAGAAGAAACACATGGGGTTCGACTTCCGAGTCCAGAATCCCTCTGCGCAGCACGTTCTCATAATTCCGATCCGCCGGGATCGCGGCGCGGATGTATTCTTTTGTATATCCGGTGTAATATTCCCGGCCGGCGGCCGTACACTTCTCTTCAAAAAGAACGTCGACCTCCCTGCCGGCATACAGCGCTTCAAACGCGCGGCGGTTCTCCTCGCCGAGCGCGATAAGCCGCTCACTGCGCTCTGCCTTAACACGCTCCGGAATCTGATTCGGCATCACGGCCGCGCGGGTTCCCTGTCTTCTGGAGTATTTGAAAATATGCGTCTCGTAGAGCCGCAGCCTTTCCAGAAACGCGGCGGTCTCCCCGAACTCCTCCTGCGTCTCCCCCGGGAATCCGACGATCACGTCCGTCGTGAGGGCGGGATCCCGAAATACGCGGCGCAGCAGGTCGCACTTTCCGGCATATTCCTCCGCCGTATAGTGACGGTTCATGCGCTTCAGCGTGGCGTCGCAGCCGCTCTGCAGCGACAGATGGAAATGCGGGCAGAATTTCCGCAATCCGGCCAGAGCCCCGGCAAACTCCTCCGTGACAATGCCCGGTTCGAGCGAGCCGAGCCGGATGCGCTCGATTCCGTCCACCGCGTGAACCGCGCGGATCAGCTCAAGCAGCGTAGTATCGCAGTCGCAGCCATAGGAGCTCAGATGGATCCCGGTCAGCACGATCTCCCGGCAGCCGCTCTCCGCCAGCGTCCGCGCCTCGCGCGCCACATCATCCGTCAATCGGCTTCGCACCCTTCCGCGCGCATAGGGGATCACACAGTAACTGCAAAACTGATTGCAGCCGTCCTGCACCTTCATATAGGCGCGCGTATGTTCCTGCGTCCTTGAGATATGCAGCGGTTCGAAGTCCTTTGCGCAGCTGATATCAATTTTCTCCGACTGTCCCGGCGCGCCTGCCGTTCCCTGCGCGCGCATTTCCTCGAAATTCCGGAGTGCCTTCACAAGGTCCTTTTTACAGTTATTGCCAAGCACGAGATCGGCAAGCGCCTCCCTGCCTTCGGCCTCCGCAGTCTGTACGTAACAGCCCGCCGCCACAACGATCGCCTGCGGATTCATTTTTCTCGCCCTGTGAAGCATCTGTCGGGATTTGCGGTCCGCAATGTTTGTCACCGTACAGGTATTAATGATATAGACATCTGCGCCCGGGGCAAACGGCACGATCTCATAACCGGCCTCCTCCAGAAGCTGGCGCATTGCCTCCGTCTCATATGCGTTGACCTTGCAGCCAAGGTTGTGAAGCGCGGCTTTTTTCATCTGATCTCCCTCCTGCCTGTGCTCTCTTTCCGGAGCCGCTCTCATTCCTGCGTTTTTTCCCTCTTTGCCAGGCGTCTCTTTCCGAATATCGCCAGGGTGGTCATCCCCAGCGCGGTCAGTGCCGAAATCAGCATCCCCAGCCTCAGGCACGGCGTCTCATAGCGCAGGACAACCGAGTGTGTGCCTTCTCCCAAAGCAAGCGCCATGTATGTCAGATTCGCCTTCAGAATATCCGCCTTTTCACCGTCTACATACGCCGACCAGCCTTTGCTGTAGGGAACGCTGAGGTACAACAGCTTCTCTCTGTCCAGCGTAATCTCCCCAGATATCCGGTTGTCCTTCACCTCCGTCTTCTGAAGCGTATCCTCTCCCAGCGCTTTTACCTGCTCCGCGTAATTTTCCATCCCAAGGCTGAACACCCGTATCTCTTCCAGCATCACGCGCATTTTCTCACTGAACACCAGCGTGCAGCCGGTCCTGGCCTCCTCGCTGTATCCAAGGTTGATCAGCATACAGTCGTGTCCGGACCAGACTTTATAATCCGGCTTGAGAACCTTGAGGCGCTCCCAGTACCCATCCTGCACTACATGCATTCCAACCTCTGTCTTCCTGACGGATCTTATCCCTTTCAGCATCAGGTATACTTCGCTTCTGGGCGGCGCCTCGAAATCCAGCTTCAGCTTCGCCTTCTTTTTGGATACATGAAGCTTATGGTTCTTATATGTCACGCCTTTTGTACCGCGGACTGTCACCTCCGATTCGGATACGCTGTAAGCGAGATCCCCCGGATCCTTCTTCGCAATCCCTTCGACATCCGTCTCAAGCACCGCGCTCTGCAGCAGCAGCTGCTGACGCTTTTCTTCTGCGAGCTCTTCATACGCTTTTCTGCTGACATAAGAAGAATATGTAAATCCGAGCGGGAGAAAATAATCATTCTTCATGATCACGGCACCGTCTTCCATGTCCGCATCCTCATGCGCTACGGCCGAGTATCCGAACGGCGCCCATTTCTGCCCTGCCTCTGTCGTCGCGTAGTACTTCGTGGCAGTAATCTCATCAAGGATGGTCCTTCCTCCGTGTCCGCGGAAGAGATAGCTGAACTGCAGTGTATTCAGGGACAAAGACCGGTAAAACTCAGTCAGCTCCGCAGGACTCATGCTGAAATAAAAATTATGGCATTTCAGTCCGTTTAAAAGCGAGCTGTTCATTGTAGTGGGTTCCCTGTCGATCCGGGCAAACTCTTCGTTCTGCTCCTCCCCGAGCAGCGGCATTCCCCTCGCGGCAGCATCCTCATACTGGCTTTCAACACTGCTCAGAGGGACGAACTTATAAATATACTGGTCAAACTGCGGAAAAAACAGTCCGCAGATGTGCAGACCCGCGGAAGCAACCGCCAGACACAGGAAAGCCGAAAGCCCCGGAAATCTCGCCGGACGCTTTCTCCAGACACATGCGCTGGCAAACAGGGAAACCAGAAGCGCGGCAAATACACAGCACAAAACCGCAATACGGTACAGATCCGTCTCCGAATTCCATATCAGAAGAACGACAGCGGCATACAGCAAAGATACCCCGGCCACCGCCGCGAACTCCGCCTTTCTGAGCTTCAGCAGCTCCGGCAGCAGATATGTCACCGTCAGCGCCGCCGCAAACGCCCCGGCATAAAACCAGCGGTTCGACACATAGGTAAAGCCGTTCATTACCTTTCCCGCCAGCGGAAAGCAGATCAAAACCGCGCACAGAAGAACGCCGGTCCGAAGCGGACGCTGCCAGCGCTTCTGTTCAGGATCCACTTTGTGTACAAACAGCGCAGCGACGGCCGGAAGAAACAGTGCCGAAAATCCGAAACAGGTCCATACAGACCAGCTCTTCGTCGCAATAATAAGCTGTTCAAAATATTCTTTGTATTGCTTCAGCGGAAACAGCAGGTCCAGCGATCCCCAGCCTGTCTCTCCCCCGACTCTCCCATTGTTGGCAAACGCGTATACGACCGGAAGGAATACCGCGGCAGAAAGTCCCATACCGCAAATATAGGCAAACGCCAGCTTCATAAGACAGCAAAGCCGCTCCTTTACGGGGCGCTCGCGCATCCAGAACAGTCGGATCAACAGATAGCATCCCGCAAGGATCGTGTTCATATAGGCAAAATAGAAATTAGAGATCAGGCATAACGCCGTGAAGACGGATACCGACAGATATTTTTTCCTGCGGATCGCCCGCTCGATCCCGAGAAGCAGGATGGAAAGGTACAGCGGGCCGTTGAGGAAAAACGGGTGTTTGAAACCAGCCCAGAGTGTGAATGTGCCGAAATCATACGCGATCGCCCCCGCGACCGCCGAAATCCACTCTCCCGTCTTTACTTCAAAACAGTACAGCAAAAAGACGGCTCCGCACAGATAGATACGCAGCAGGATCAGCAGCCCGTAACAGGCCGCCATACAGTTTTCCGGGAAAAAGGCTGAAATACAGGTAAGCGGATCTCCGAAACCGTAGTAGTTTAACGTCGTCAGAACATCCATCCCCTGCCCTATGCGAAAATCTACCATAGGGAAAACAAGCCTGTGATTCTGCAGCAGTTCTTTTCCGATCTGGCGAATATACGACCGGATATAACAGAGAACCGGAAAATGCTGAAAGGATGCGTCGGATACTCCGATCATGCTTCTTCCGGTATACGCGAAAATAAAAACCAGCGCCCCGCCGAGCAGCAGGAAAAGGAGAGAATATACAAGAAGTCCTCGAATTTTCCGGTTTTTCAACATAATCCCTTTCTCTCCTTTTCTGACGCTCTTTTGGTCTTGACTTTTGTATGTGAAAACTGTAATATAAAATAAAAGCAAACAATATTCTTACATAACATGGAGGTCAATATGAAAACAGTTCAGATATCCTTAAATTCTATCGATAAAGTTAAGTCTTTCGTGAACGATGTCACCAGGTTTGACAACGACTTTGATCTCGTCTCCGGCAGATATGTGATCGACGCAAAGTCCATCATGGGTATCTTCAGCCTCGATCTGTCGAAGCCGATCGATCTCAACATTCATGCGGAGGACAATATGGACGAAGTGCTCAAGGCGCTCGCTCCGTATATCATCTGATCGCCGCTTTTTCGCTCTTTCCGCGCGGGACTGTCACAAGACAGCCCCGCTTTTTCATTGCCTACTCGATCAGCAGCACTTCCGTCGTCTCAAGCGCCGTGCGCATCAGTTCGTCGATCCGCTCGGCAAGCTTCGTCTCGGAGCGCCTGATGATGTTCACATTCGGCTTCGTGACCGGATGCTTCGCCACAAAGATCGTACAGCAGTCCTCGTACGGCAGGATCGACGTCTCGAACGTGTCGATCTTCTGCGCGATGTCGACGATCTCCTGCTTGTCAAAACCGATCAGCGGCCGGAACACCGGGATCGTGCACACCTCGTTCGTCGCGGCAAGGCTCTGCATCGTCTGGCTCGCCACCTGCCCAAGGCTCTCGCCCGTCACCAGCGCGTGGGAATTCGTCTCCCCCGCAAAGTACTCGGCGATCCGCATCATATAGCGGCGCATGATGATCGTCAGCTCATCGTGCGGGCACCTGTCGTAAATATAGAGCTGAATGTCTGTGAAATTTACGACATGCAGGCGGATCGGACCCGCGTACGCGGCAATGATCTTCGCAAGGTCGATCACCTTCTGTTTCGCGCGCTCGCTCGTATAGGGCGGCGCGTGGAAATACACCGCGTCCAGACAGACGCCGCGCTTGCTGATCATGTAGCCCGCCACCGGGCTGTCGATGCCGCCGGAGAGCAGCAGCATGGCCCGCCCGTTTGTGCCGACCGGCATGCCGCCCGGCCCCGGAATGATCTTTGAGTAGATAAAGATCTCGTCCCGGATCTCCACGTACAGCTGCAGCTCCGGCTCGTGCACATCCACGCGCATGTCCGGGAACGCGTCGAGAATGCGGCCGCCGAGCTCCGCGTTCGCCTCCATCGAGTCGATCGGAAAGCTCTTCTTCGGGCGCCTCGTGAACACCTTAAAGCTCTGGTCGTGGCGGTCGTAGGTCTGTCGCAGGAATTCCACGACGTCGTCCCCGAGCTTCTGCACGCCTCCGTCCTCGCACTTCATGACCGGGCAGATCCCGACAATGCCGAACACCTTCTGCAGGGCTTCCACCGTCTCATCGTAATCATAGCCCGGCTCGCAGTCGATGTAGATGCGTCCCTGTTCCTTGTATACGTGGAACTCCCCCTCCACCCGCTTCAGGGCGTGGCAGATCTGGCTGAC
>CANQIW010000075.1 GCA_947624055.1 uncultured Lachnospiraceae bacterium | reverse complement strand
TACATTTTTAGCTAATAAAAATGCGGGGAATCCTTGGAATTATCAAGTTTCCCCGCATTTGAACTGTCAAAGATGGGTATATAGATTTCACGGTCGTTTGTCAATTTTTTCAACGCGATTTGAGGTTTGATGAGCTATCCATGATATCCAGCAAATGCTGGTAGCTGTCCACGCTTTCATAAACCACATCCGCAGGGAAGAGTTCTCCAAACAGCTTTCTCGCACAATCAATCTTTGCTTTTTCAATTGGTTTCAGATTCATCGACTCCATTGTGCCCTTTGTCTCAACAATGAAGAAAATATATTTTGTACCCTTGTGAAAAACGATCGCCCAGTCCGGTGAATAATTGCCAAACGGAGTCGGGATGAAAAAGCCTTTCGGCAGTTTGGCATAGACGCAGACCTCCTCTGCCAGATCCATATCCTCGGCAAACCTGCGCTCGATACTCTGCCCATCCTTTGCGTAACCATCCGCAAAAACATAGTCCTGCACATTCTTTCTGGCGCGATATGCCCGCGAAAAATCTGTGTTCTTCTCTGCAGTAAAGATGGCGCTGTCGTAAGTCCCTTCCGTTTGCCTGTAGGTGATCTTCTCCACAATCATTATTGCTTTCTGCTCATTGATAAGCCGGATGGCCCTGGCAATAAACTCCTCCGGATTGTTCCTGAACATGGCAAATACGTGCGGCCTGATGCCCTCAAGGATCCGCGCGGCAGATCGTCTGGTCAGTTTCGCTCCTTCCGCGATCTTGCCGACAAGGTCATAAGTAACCTGGCTGCCCTCCGCGCGATCAAGGGTATAGGTTTGGCTCTTTTCCGCAATGAATCCGGCTCCGTCCTTCAGCTTATCAGAGTTCCAATCCCGTCCCTGTCCGCCGGTGGTCACAGTATACTGCAGCCTTGCCACGAACATTTTGTCATTGATATGTGCTATGGCATTGCGGATGAGTTCCTCACTGTCAAATTCCACAGTATATGTATACTTGTGGTTGATGTAATTCCAAAGCGTCTGAAACTCCTTCTTGTAGAAGTTGTCATTCAGCGCATTTTCCTGAATCTTCGTATCGTGGCCGTCCCTGATCATAGCATCAAGGGCATGTTCATCGAAGACACTCTGTATCAGCGTATGTACGCCTTCTGAAATATCCCTGCAGCTTTCCGGAACAGGCGCAAGTACTCCGTTCGCCAGATCCGCGCGGTATTTGTCAGTGACATGATCGTCCTCATCGATATAGTCATTCTTGATGAGATAACGGTAAATATCGCGGCCCTGCTTATCGGAAACAGCGACATTGCTGCCGCCGATAACGATAGTTTTGCCGATGAAATACTCCGCCGTAGCCTTGGTCGGACGTTCGTAAAGGTCATCACGAATGCCTTTCTGCAATTCAGCGACAAAATCCTTATAACCGTCTGACGCGATAACCGTCAGCTGGTTGATCCGCTGCACCTGGCTGCCGAGTGCGTCACTATCCATACGGTCGCCGTCCTGGTTCACGCAAAGGCGCAGGCCGCGGCCAACCTCCTGACGCTTCTGTGCAGGCGAGCTGCCGCCGTGCTTCAAGGTGCAAATCTGAAATACATTCGGATTGTCCCAGCCTTCACGCAACGCTGAGTGTGAGAAAATAAAGCGCACAGGATTGCTGAAGGAAAGCAGACGTTCCTTGTCCTTCAGGATCAGCTCGTAAGCCGAGATGTCATCGCTTTCATCGCTGCCGCGCTTGAGGGAACTATCCACCTTGCGGCCTTTCTTGTCAATGCTGAAATATCCGGCGTGGGTCTGGTGAGCCTCAATGCTGCTGAGATACCGCCCATACGGCGTGTCAAGCAGGGTCAGATACTCATTCAGAATGGAACTATATTCCTGTTCAAAAATCTCGCCGTACTGTGAATTGATCTCGTTCCCGTCATCGTCATACTTGCGGTATTTCGCCACCTCGTCAATAAAGAACAGAGACAGCGTTTTGATACCGCGGGGAAACAGTTCCTTTTCCTTCTCAAAATGAGAGCGTATGGTTTCTCTGATCTGCACACGGCGCAAGTCATCCTCGGACACATCGCCTGTCACTTCACCGGCATGAATGACCACGCCATTCATAAAGGTCACAGTTCCACGGACAGGATCAATCTCGCTGATGCGATATCCGCGATACTGATTCATATTTTTAGAAAGCGCAAAGAGGTCATCCTCTGCGCCCAGAAGCCTTGTCTCACGGTTGATGGACTTGTTGTAGCTGATTTCAAACTCCATGCGGGCCATCGGCGGTTTCTTCGGTGAGATAACGATACCTTCCAGGAAAAGGTAGCTGTCGGTTCCCCGCAGGTTTTTGATATCAAAACCCTTGACCTCAATACGTTTTACAAGCTTCTTGTTGTAAGCATCCAAAGCATCCAGCACATACACAAGTTCGTGGTGCTGTTTGTGAGTGGCGGAATAGTTCAGGCAGAACAGCGGATTGAACTCTTTCAGGCCTTCCTGCGTGGCAGTCCCGCCCATTTTCTGCGGCTCATCAAGGATTACGATCGGACGGTTCGCCTTGATCACGTCAATCGGCTTTCTGCTGCCGAAATCATCCAGTTCCGTGCGGATACGGCGGGCGTCCTTGCCGCGGGCATTGAACGCCTGGATATTGATAATCATGACGTTGAGGTCCGCGCTCTGGCTGAAGCTATCAATCTTTGCCAGATTCTTTGAATCATAAACGAAAAAGCGGGCTTTCCTGCCGTAGTATTCCATGAAATGGTCCTGCATGGTTTCAAAACTCCTGCGGACGCCTTCACGGATAGCAATGCTCGGCACAACCACGATAAACTTGCTCCAGCCGTACTGCCGGTTCAGTTCAAACATCGTTTTGATGTAGACGTAGGTCTTGCCTGTTCCGGTCTCCATCTCCACGTCAAGAGAGCAGGCACCCAGACCGCCGGCGGTTACTTTTTCCGACAGTTTGATATTGTTGCGTGCCTGGATCCTGCGGATATTTTCAAGCAGCTGACCGGGAGCGAGCTGCACGCCGGCATTCGCAAAGCCCATGTACAGTTCCTCATCGGAGAGCCTCCAGTTTGTCACATCCCGCTCAGCATTGGCATCTCTGCGGTAAGTAAAACGGTCATTAAACGGCTGACCGGCAAACGCGCCCACCACGCTTTCTACAGCCTCCGTCTGATACGGCTGTATGGTAAATTTGAATTTCATATCAGCCATTACAATACCTTCCTTTGGGTCTTCGGACTGTAGGTCTCAAAAATCTGTTCAAAATTTGTCATGACGCTGTCATTCGCCATGCCGCTGTCACGGAACGCGGCATAAAACGGCTTGCGCTTAGCAATCTCTGTCACTGTTTCTTCCGTGACATCGGAATCAAAACAGGCAATCAGGTACCCGCCCGCAACAGAAAAGACCTTTTTCCCTGCAATCTCTGTCTCTTCGATGTCGGAAGAAAGCAGAACTCCAAGGTCAAGCATCACCTGAAAGAGCAGGTCTTCCGGTGTGCGGTCGGACTTGATATTGTCTGCAAAGAGCTGCATCTGTCCCTGGTCATAGTCAGCAGGGCGATAATAAACATCCTCCATGTTTGTGGTATCCACACGGAAAACGCGGAAACCGACATCAAGGCCGTCTGTGTCCATAGAGGAATCTTCTTTGATTTTCTTTCCCGCACGGCGAAGGCGTTCTTCGCCAATATCACAAATGGTTTTGTAGCCTGCCTTGTATGCTGCACTTTTTTCATCACAAGGCTCCGGCAGCTGCACCATAATAAATTTACGGGTTCCGCCGTCCTCAGCGTTGAGCTGCATAACTGCGTGAGCGGTGGTAGCAGAGCCGGAAAAGAAGTCCATCACGATCATTTCTTTATCAATTACAGAGTTTATAAATAGCTTCAGCAATGCAACAGATTTTGGATAGTCAAAGTATTTTCTATTATCAAATAACCTTTGCACCTCGCTATCACCATTCGATATGTTCGTAATAATATCCTTTAACAAAGTCGTATTGAAATCCCTGATCCTTGTATATATTTCATATTCCCCGGTTGAATTAGGCAGAACGATCAGATCATAACTTTCATTGGCTATCTTCTGTCTCGACCATCTCCATGCATGATATTTATGAACTCCATCGCCATTCCTATGGGGCAGCAATTCAACAAAACCGTCTTTCTGTTCGCCGATCTCTCCGGTTGTGATTTCTTCTGTTTCCGGATTATAAAAAATGCTGAAAACTAAATTAGGACGTGTTTCCTCATTGAATTTTCTGTTATGATTATATAACGTATCGCCAACAACAAATAAGCCTCTTTCATCCGTCCGTATATCTTTATTAAAACCTTTATACGAATCAGGCATATTATTCTTTGCGAACTGGATATCAACGGTTAAGCTGCGTGTCAAAACTGCATTTCTGGCATACACAAGAACACTTTCCCAGGTTTTTGCCGCACCAAATCCCGCAATCTGTCTGCCTGTTATGTTTGACACCCAGGCGAACTGATTCACATAATTATTGCTTCCAAAGACCTCGTCACAACACTTTTTTAAATTTTCCTGTTCGTTGTCATCAATACTGATAAATATAACCCCGTCGTCACTCAACAATTCTTTTGCCAATCTCAGCCTTGGATAGATCATATTCAGCCAGTCCGTGTGAAATCTGCCGTTGCTGTCCAGATTTTTCACAAGGCGATTTCCCTCCTCATCAAACTGCCCGCTGCCCGCAAGATACCCATCTGTACTCTGCGCAAAATCATCCTCATAGATAAAATCATTCCCCGTGTTATAGGGCGGATCGATATATATCATCCTGACCTTTCCGAAATAGGTTTCCTGCAGAAGTTTCAACGCATCGAGATTATCGCCCTCTATGTAGATATTTTCCGTATCGATGCTGCCGAGTGTGCCGTCTCTGCCGACAGATTTCTCCCTGTCAAGACGCAATGTTTTAGCAATGGGCTGATTGGTAAGCATCACAGACTTCTTTTTATCCGGCCATGTGAACTGATAGCGTTCCTGCGCGCCTTCCACAACCTCAGAGGATATTTCCTGCCGCAGAACATCCGCATCAATGGCACGAACAACTTCACCATCTTTATTTATTGTTTCCGTCACAGCGTTTGGAAACAGTGCCGCCAGCTTTTTGTAATTCTCCTCTGCCAAATCCGGCGTGTGCATTTTTAGCTTGTCCATTGCTACCATCCTCCAGTTTTTCAAATTCATCGAGATTCAATTATCACATTGGGCAACTGTTCTTTTTCGTTAGAACAGGTTTTCTTTAATAACCAATCCTCTCTCCTGCAATTACTATTCTAGGGAATTTCTCGCTAAATATCAATAGCAAATATTCTGCTCGGTCCCTATCTTATAACGTCAAATGCCGCAGAGCCGGATTCCCGGGACTTCTGCGGCATTGGTATAATAAAATCTTATGCGCGACCAGCTTTTTGCTGATGTCTGGGGGGATTGACACGACGGAAGTGAACTGCCATTTCCGGAGTAACTTCAGGGCAGTCCTCATCAAAAGTAATCGGCATACTCCGCGCGCGTTCCAACTCCTCCAAATCTTTCTTGGTAAAAGCCAAATCTTCAGCTAAGGCTTTTGGCATTTCATTCATATTTACCATAATAAATCCCCCTCTCAAAATTCGTTGCAAGTCTCGCGGATATTTCCGGCTGTTGAGACTTCCCGGTTTGAAGGTTCCAGATTAACCGCTCCGGCAGAAGTATCACCAAGAGTGAATGAGACTATCTGTGGTGCAGATTCATTTGAAATACCCGTAAATGACCCTTCCTAATGATTATGTAACTTTGAATTAATTATACAAAAGAATCTGTGGGATTTCAATAAATATTGAGTTAGATCTACTTTCCTTGAACAATTCACTACTTTTTTCCGTACGGTAGAATTTATTTTTACACTGGAACTTACTTTTTCAATTAAGACTTCACAATTTTTTCACAAACAAATTAGCACTCACCTCTTGTTAGCGATAATCGGTCTTTATCTTATACTGTCAAATGCCGCAGAGCCGGATTTCCGGGACTTCTGCGGCATTGTTGTTTTTGTCTGGTTGTGTCTGGGAGCATCAATCGGTGCGGAATTGGTGTAAAAATTGGTGTAGTGAACACACAATACATTACATAGAAATAATAGTTGTTTCTATATCCGTTTTGGGATATAATAATATTGAACTCAAGTTTTCTTTAGATTTCAAGAATGAAAGGGTGAGCTATATGAATCTAGCTAAAATTTCTGCCAATGGGCAAATCACGGTGCCGGTTGAAATTCGCCGCCTGTTGGGTCTCAAATCCGGCGACAAAATTCTGTTTTATCAGAAACAGGATGGAGAAGTAGTTGTGAGCAATGCATCTGCACAGGCAATTCGCAGAGCACAAGCTGCTTTCGCCGACGCTGCTGACGCAATGGGCATTTCCAGTGAAGATGATGTGCAGGCACTTGTAAATGAAGTACGTTATGGAAAGGGTTAATGCTATGCGGATATTGGTTGATACAAATGTTTTGTTTTCCGCATTATTGTTTCCAAAGTCAAAGCCAGCACAAGCTCTGCTGTATATCGCAGATAATCAGGAAATGGTTTTGTGCGACCGTAATATTGCCGAGATTCGGGAAATTTTGAAGCGAAAAGCGCCCAAGCTTTTACCGGATGCAGAAGTATTGCTTGCAGAAATGTCCTATGAATTGATTCCAGCAATTGATCATGCGGAAAAATTAATACGCGATGCCAAGGATCAGCCTATCCTCAATGCGGCTATTGTATCAGATGTAGATATTATCTTAACGGGGGACAAAGATTTTCTGAGCCTGGATATGGAGCATCCAAAATGCATGACAGTGTCACAGTTTTTGGAATATAAAGGCATGAAGTAATAGAAGAAACAACATACATTTGAATTTTATGAGAAGATGAGATGTGGAGTACTAATTATGAATAAAAGAATTGCTTTATGCATTGGCAATAATCAGTATAAATATATGTCGCCATTGCTGTCTGCCGAAAATGATGCGCTTGAAATGGAAAGAGTATTAAGTGACTTAGGATTTGATACAATTGTTAAGACGAATCTTAATAGATATGATATGGGAAATGAAATCTTTAAATTTGCGAGAAAAATTAAAGATTATGATTCGTGTCTTTTTTATTATGCTGGACATGGTTTTGAAGTTGAAAATGAAAATATCTTAATTCCTATAGATTTAAATTATCAAGCGATGGGAAATAATCAAGAGTTAATATTTAATGCATTTAAACTTCAAGATTTAATAAATCAGTTTAATATATATCCAGAAAAGGTTAAAATACTCATTATTGATGCTTGCAGAAGAGATGTAAATATCAGGGGGATATCTAATGGTTTTGTTGCAATGAGTGCGCCTAAAGGAACTATTCTTGCATTTTCTACGTCACCTGGAGAAGCAGCATTAGAAGATAATTTTTCTAGACATGGCAAATATACAAAATGTTTATTAGACCATATTAATGAAAAAAATATTCCTATTGAAGTAGTATTCAAGCAGGTTCGTAAGGAAATGGATCTGCTCACAAACGGTAGACAATTACCGTGGGAACACACTTCTTTAATTGGTGAATATTATTTTAATCAGGAAACTGAAATAAATAATAATGAGCCTAATTATGTTTACTCGGCAGAAATTACATATAAGCAAAAAGAAAAAGAAACGAAATATGAAAATATTCAAAAAGTAATCAAAACAGAGTGGAGATATCCCTATATTAAAATCAAAGAAACTTATGCAAATAGGGAAAATAATGTCGCCGAATTTGTCAACTCACATATTTCCGAAATATATAAAAATGTTGAAAGCGAATGGGAAGAATGGCACAAAAACAATTTTGAAACCAAAACATCAGAACCATGTAGTGATGGATTAGGTTATGAAGTATTATTGAATCAGGCAGGAATATTATGTATCAGATTTAGTCGATATATCTATACGGGAGGCTTTCATGGAATACCAGTTTGGATTATAAAAACTTTTGATTTAAATGAATGTAGAGAATTGCAATTAAAGGACTTCATTCCATTATCTGAAAAGTCTATAATTAAAAAAATTCAGGATCGTTTTGCAGAAGAAAAACAAATACATCAAACAGAACGTCCGACTATTTCACCAGATTTTGAATTAGATGAATATCATAAGTTAACTGATTATAAATGGTATATTGACGAAAATGGTATTCATATTTATTTTGATATTTATGAAGCAAGTTCTTACTCAGAAGGCTTTATTAATTTTTTATTGACGGATCAGATATATTTACAACGAAATAATGAATATCATGAGGTTAAAATTGAGAAAAAAACGCTAATTCGCAAGGCCGTAAATGAGTTAATTAGTCTTTATGAGGATAGGTACTCAATAAGAGTAAACCAAACGATCGGAGGAAGGAAATATGATGTTATAGCTTATAGTTTAATTCCATCAGACTATCATACATTTTGGACCATTAAATGCATGAAATTTAGTCAATATAAGATATCATATTTAAAAACGATGATAGAAGAAATGGTAACAATGAAACAATCTTTAGAAAAAATTTTAGAACGTCAAGTTATAGCTGAACTATATATTATATGGGATGAGGAAATTCCTAATGATGTAGAGCAAATTAGCAAACGGGACTTTGAGGACTTTGCTTCCCAGTATGATAAAGAGCTTCATCTTCAGTTTGATTGCAAGAAAAAGTGTGATATCCAATTATATGCTATTGAAGAAATGAACAATGATGATGATCTTGTTAGGTAATATTTGTAATCGAAAATGAAAAAAGCTGACCAATAAAAGGTTTGGTGTAAACGTCAAATCATGCGCTTACTGATAAAGAGAACGCCGCTTATCAGCGACGTTCGGGTTTGTGACATATTTCCG
>CANQIW010000074.1 GCA_947624055.1 uncultured Lachnospiraceae bacterium | reverse complement strand
CATGGGCGGCGGCCACGATGAGAGAGAGCAGACGCTCAACCAGCTGCTCGTTGAGATGGATGGCTTCGGCGTGAACGAGGGGATCATCGTGATGGCGGCGACGAACCGCGTCGATATTCTGGATCCGGCGATCCTGCGTCCGGGGCGTTTCGACCGGCAGGTGGCCGTGGGACGCCCGGATATCAGGGGCAGGGAGGAAATCCTGCAGGTGCATTCCAAGGGCAAGCCGCTCGCGGACGACGTCAATCTTTCCGAGGTAGCCCGCACGACGGCGGGCTTCACAGGGGCTGATCTGGAGAATCTCATGAACGAGGCGGCGATCTACGCCGCGAAGGAGCAGCGCGTCTACATTCGTCAGGCGGATATTCAGCGCGCGTTTGTCAAGGTCGGGATCGGCGCGGAGAAGAAGAGCCGCGTGATCTCCGAGAGCGAGAAACGGATCACGGCGTACCACGAGGCGGGGCATGCGATCCTGTTCCACCTGCTTCCGGAGGTAGGCCCGGTACACACGATCTCGATCATCCCGACCGGCCGCGGGGCCGCGGGCTATACGATGCCGCTGCCTGAGAAGGACGAGATGTTCAATACGAAGGGCAAGATGATGCAGAATATCATTGTCTGCCTTGGCGGCCGTGTGGCGGAGGAGCTTGTTATCGGCGATGTGACGACAGGCGCTTCCCAGGACATCAAGCAGGCCACGGGCATCGCGCGCGCGATGGTGACGAAGTTCGGCATGTCCGACAAGCTCGGCCTGATCAATTATGACCGTGAGGACGGCGAGGTGTTTATCGGGCGCGACCTGGCGCACACCAGGTCTTACGGCGAGGAGATCGCCTCTTTGATCGACCAGGAGGTCAAGCGCATCATCGACGAGGCGCATGAGGAGGCGCGCGGGATGATCTCCGCGCATGAGGGAGTGCTGCATGCCTGCGCGAAGCTTCTGATCGAGAAGGAAAAGATCGGACGGGAGGAGTTTGAGGCAGTATTTGCGTGACGGGAGGGCTTTATGGACCAGAAGACGAAATCTCTCATTCAGAAAGTCAAGTATGTTCTGCTCATGCGTCCGGTGTTCAATATGGGGGCGCTGTTCAGCGATGAGACCGAAAATTATGTGTCGCCGATGGAACCGAAGCCCGGGGATACGGTGACGATCCGGATCCGCACGCTGCGCGACAATGCGGACGCGGTCTATTTTATCAGCGGAGCCACGAAGGAGCTCATGTCGCTGGAGTGTACCGAGGGGCGTTTTGATTATTACACGATCCGGATTGAGATGGGCGAGGAGCCGGTCTACTATTATTTCGAGATACAGGACGGACAGACCAGATGTTTCTACAACAAGTGCGGCGTGTCCAGGGATCTGCAGCAGAGCAAGGCGTTCTGCCTCTGCCCCGGATTTTCGACGCCGGACTGGGCAAAGGGCGCGGTCATGTACCAGATCTTTACAGACCGGTTTTACAACGGGGATCCGTCCAACGACGTGGAGACGAATGAATATATATACATCGGTGAGGGGACGAGCAAAGTCACGGACTGGAACAAGATCCCGGAGCAGATGGGCGTGCGGGAGTTTTACGGCGGCGACCTGCAGGGCGTGATCGACAAGCTGGACTATCTTCAGGAGCTCGGCGTGGAGGTACTCTATTTCAATCCGCTCTTTGTCTCTCCGTCGAATCACAAGTACGACATTCAGGATTACGATTATATTGATCCGCATTTCGGGAAGATCGTCCGCGATGAGGGCGAGCTGGTGCGGGACTGGGAGCGGGGCAACCGGGGCGCGACGCGCTATATCAACCGAGTGACAGGCCTTGACAATCTGGAGGCCGGCAATCAGCTTTTTATTACCCTTGTGGAGGAGCTTCACAGGAGAGGCATGAAGGTGATCCTGGACGGCGTCTTCAATCACTGCGGCTCTTTCAACAAGTGGATGGACAGGGAACGGATCTACGAGAATCAGAAGGGCTACGAGAAGGGCGCGTTCATCACCCCGGACAGCCCGTATCGCTCGTTTTTTCGTTTCCAGAATGCCCACCAGCCGTCGTATAACCCGTTTTACGACGGCTGGTGGGGGCACGATACGCTGCCGAAGCTGAATTACGAGGAGTCGCCCGATCTGGAGAAATATATTCTTGAGATTGCCAAAAAATGGGTGTCGCCGCCTTACAATGTGGACGGGTGGCGGCTGGACGTGGCGGCCGATCTCGGCGGCAGCCCGGAGTACAACCACGAATTCTGGCGCAAGTTCCGCAGGGTGGTCAAGGAGGCCAACCCGGACGCGCTGATCCTCGCGGAGCATTACGGCGATCCGATCGGCTGGCTCGGGGGCGACCAGTGGGATACGGTCATGAACTATGACGCGTTCATGGAGCCGGTCACCTGGTTTTTTACGGGCATGGAGAAGCACAGCGACGAATTCCGTCAGGATCTGCTGGGGAACGCCGACAGTTTCATCGGGGCGATGCGGTACCACATGGCGAGCTTCATGACTCCCTCTCTGCAGGTGGCGATGAACGAGCTGTCAAATCATGACCACTCGCGATTCCTCACGCGCACGAACCACAAGGTCGGGCGGATCGATACGCTCGGCGGCGAAGCGGCGAGCCGGGATATCCGGCCGGAGATCATGCGCGAGGCGGTCGTCCTGCAGATGACATGGCCGGGCGCCCCGACGATCTACTACGGGGATGAGGCCGGAGTGTGCGGTTTTACCGATCCTGACAACCGCAGGACTTATCCCTGGGGGAACGAAGACCAGCAGATGCTCGCGTTCCACAGAGCGATCATTGCTCTGCACAGGAGATATTCCGTGCTGAAGCGCGGCTCGCTGAAATTTTTGTTCGGGAATTATAACTGTCTGGCATACGGCAGGTTCGACCGCAGGACGCAGATCGTCGTCGTGTTCAACAACAACGACGAGCCGCGGCAGTTCCGGATTCCGGTATGGCAGGTGGGCGCGGATAACCATCAGGTGATGGAGCGCATTTTTTACACGGACGCAGAGGGCTTTGACGAGGAAAGAGAGATCTACCCGGTGCACGCGGGCGAGATCGATATCCTGCTTCCGCCGACCTCTGCCGCGGTGCTGCTGGCGGTTTCGGCTGAATGAGACCGACCCGGCGCGATTCGGCGCACGAGACGTCGCTATGCCGGAGTCTGCCGTTCCGGAAAAGAGAATATCTCTGCGCACGATCTGCAAGAAAGACAGCTGTATTTCACTTTTCGATCGGGAATGTTCCGTATATAATGACAGAGTCATATAAATAGTAAGACAGAATTTGTCTGAGCAGACAGCCGAGACCGGCAGGGTGGGATGTTCTTGCCGGTTTTGAAATTCGCAGAGCAGTGAGAAAGGGGAAATTTCGTATGAATATCGTAGTTCTGGCAGGGGGAATCAGCACGGAACGCGAGATTTCAATTGTCTCGGGAACGATGGTGTGCAGGGCGCTGCGCGGGAAGGGACACAGGGCGATCCTGGTGGATGTGTACTGCGGGGACAGCCGGATGGCCATCGGGGACGCGGACAGGTGGTTTCCGGAGGAATATGATGTGGATGCCGCGGCCGCGTATATGCGCTCCTTCGACGGACAGATCGAGGAGATGAAGCGGACGCGCAGGGAATTTTTCGGATCGAATGTGCTCGCCCTGTGCGAGGCGGCGGATATTGTGTTTATGGCGCTGCACGGCGCGGACGGCGAGGGCGGCAAGGTGCAGGCGGTCTTTGACCTGATGGGGATCCGTTATACGGGATCCGGTGCGCTCGGAAGCGCGGCTGCGATGGATAAAGAACTTTCCAGAAAGCTGTTTGCCGCGGACGGCATACCGGTCGCGAGGGGTATCGTTCTGAAGCGCGGCGGTGAGCACGGATCCGCGGAGGAGAACGGCGTGGGGCTTCCGTGCGTGGTGAAGCCCTGCTGCGGCGGTTCCAGCGTCGGCGTGGAGATCGCGCGGACGCTGGAGGAGTATGAGAGCGCGCTTGAGACTGCCTTCGGCTACGAGGAGGAGGTCATTGTAGAGCAGTATATCGAGGGGCGGGAATTCTCGGTCGGCGTGGTCGGGGGAAAGGCGTACCCGGTGATCGAGATCGCGCCGCTGGTCGGTTTCTATGACTATAAGAATAAGTACGAGGCCGGTTCCACGGTGGAGACCTGTCCGGCGGATCTGGAGGCTGGTAAGACGGCCGAGATGCAGCGCTATGCGGAGATGGCGTACCGCACGCTGAAGCTGGAGTGTTATGCGCGGATGGATTTTATGATGGCGAAGGACGGCAGCCTCTACTGCCTCGAGGCCAATACGCTTCCGGGCATGACGCCGACGAGCCTGCTCCCGCAGGAGGCGGCGGCGCTCGGCATGGATTTTCCGGCGCTGTGCGAGCACCTGATCGAGGTGTCGCTGAAGGAGGAACTATGAAAGGATTGACTCTGGAACGGATTACCCAGGTATGCGGCGGAACGTACACAGGCAGGAAAGAGGATCTCGGGCGCGAGATCACGATGATCACGACGGACAGCCGGAAGGCGGAGGCCGGAGGACTGTTTGCGGCGATCAGGGGAGAGCGCGTGGACGGTCACGATTTCATTCCGGCCGTGTTCGCGCAGGGAACGCTTGTCGTTCTCGGCGAGCGGGAGCTTTCGGATGCAGCCGGGAATTATATCCGGGTGCCGTCGATGGTCGAAGCGCTCGGAGCGATCGCGGAATGCTATCTGGAGCAGCTGCAGATCCCGGTTGTAGGGATTACAGGCAGCGTCGGCAAGACAAGCACGAAGGAGATGATAGCGGCCGTGCTGGCGCGGAAGTACCGTGTGCTGAAGACTGACGGGAATTTCAACAACGCGCTGGGGCTTCCCCTGACGATCTTCCGCCTGCGGGAAGAGCATGAGATCGCTGTGCTCGAGATGGGGATTAACCATTTCGGCGAGATGCACGCGCTGGCGAAGATCGCGAAGCCGGATATCTGCGTGATCACCAACATCGGGGACTGTCATCTGGAATTTCTGGGCGACCGTGACGGCGTCCTGCGCGCGAAGTCTGAGATCTTCGACTTCCTGCGCCCGGACGGACATGTGATCCTGAACGGGGACGACGATAAGCTGGCGCGGATTTCTGAGGTAAAAGGGATCCGCCCCGTATTCTTCGGGCTCGGAGGTACGAGCGAGGCCGCTGCAGGGCGCGGGACCGGCGGAGAGAGCAAGGCAGCCGGAGCGGATGCGGCTGTCAAAGAGCGTGGAATTGCCGGCAGCAACGGACTTGCCGGAGGGAATGCGCCCGGCGGAAGAAACGAGATCTGCGCGGATCACATTGAGAGAAGAGGGCTGGATGGGATCTCCTGCAGGATCCACACGGAAGAGGGAGCGTTCACGGCGCGGATCCCGATTCCGGGATTACATATGGTGATGAACGCGCTTGCCGGGACGGCGGTCGGATTGCAGTGCGGGCTCACGCTCGAACAGATCCGGGAGGGAATAGAGAGCCTGCAGCCGCTGGACGGGCGTTTCCATATTATTCGGACGAAGGATTACACGATTATCGACGACTGCTACAACGCGAACCCGATGTCGATGAAGGGGTCTCTGGGAGTGCTGCAGGACGCTCTGGGCCGGAAGGTCGCGATCCTCGGCGATATGGGTGAGCTCGGCCCGGATGAGGCAAGGCTTCACCGAGAGGTCGGGGAATACGCGGGCGGCCTTGCCGTCGACAGCTGTATCTGTGTGGGGACTCTGTGCCGCCACCTGGCAGACGGCATCGCGGCGGTGAATCCGGAGATGCAGCTCCATTATTTTGAAAACCTGGAGGAGCTTTCCGGGAAGCTGCCGGAGCTCGTGCGCGGAGGCGACACGATCCTGGTCAAGGCCTCGCATTTTATGCACTTTGAGCGGGTTGTAGACGCCCTTACCTAGATTGGCAGCGGTTATTTTGTGCCTGTTCATGAAATTAAGCATGAAATTAAACATTTTTTTGTGGCTTTATTGAACCATATGTGTTACAATTAGAAAAATTTTGTCTCTAAATCGAATTTCCATGCTTAGAGTATAGGAAGTAACCAGACCGTGAAATGCCGTTTCACACGGAGGGTATTTTTTTAAAATGAATTTTTTCAGAGAGCTCATGAAAAAGGGCGGCGCCTTGATCCATGGCGACGTCAAATATGAGGATGAGTCAAATCAGTTCTGTATCATGCTCCGCGTATGCCAGCTCATGCTGATCCTGTACTTCCTGATGTTCGAGTTGCTTACGTTCATATTCTGGCCGGAGGGGAATAAGTTCCTTGTGCTGCCGTGGATCCTCATTATTATCGGCGGTTTCTGGACGACCTATCAGTTCCGGACAAGGGTCGTGTTCCACATTTTTTCGTTCTTTACCATTGTGTGGATCTGGCTGTTTGTCCGCTATTTCGGCTGGGATGTGGGAGCGCAGCACTTTCTGTTTCCGCTGTTGGTCGTGTCCTTCTTTGCGACCTACGACAACAGGCGGGGCAAGACGATCTACACGCTGTTTCTTCTGGCGTTCCGGCTCTATCTGTTTCTCTGTCTCAGCAACAGGCCGCCGGTCTATCCGCTGGAGTCCGGGACGCAGACCGGCTTTCAGATACTGAATATGGTCACGCTGTTTTCAATCCTGTTTTATGTCTGCTGGACATTCAGCAACACGAATCAGGAGGCGGAGAAGAAGCTTGCGTATTACAACAAACAGTTGAAGCACGAGGCGCAGACGGATCAGCTCACAGGCCTTCTGAACCGCCGCAGCATGATCGAATTTCTGGAAAAGCGGACTTCAGGGAATTCAGAGGAATTTCTGAGCATCGCAATCGGAGATATCGATTTCTTCAAGAGAGTGAATGACACGAGAGGGCACAATTGCGGAGATGAGGTGCTCCGCAGGATCGCGGCTCTGTTTATAGATTATATGAATGGACGGGGTATGGTCTGCCGCTGGGGCGGCGAGGAGTTCTGTCTGGCGTTTTCAGAGAACGGCGACGTCGCGCGCGGTTATGTCGACGAGCTGCGCATGCGCGTGCAGGATATGGAGATCACGGATCCCTCCACAGGGGAGGTTTTCCATGTGACTATGACGTTCGGCGTGGAGGAATATGACTTTTCCGCCTCGATGACGGAGCTGATCCGGCGGGCGGACGACAAGCTGTACGCCGGCAAGGACAGCGGACGGAACTGCACGATTTACTGAGCCGATACCGCAGTTCAGATTGTGGGGACGCATGGATTCGCCGGCTGTGAATACGTCGCGGGAACGCGCGGCCTGCCGTTTAGCTGAGCTGGATGGCATGGCCGTTTGCACAAATAGAATAGAAAACAGGATTCTGTATCTACAGGCGGGCAGGACAAGATCTGGCCGCCTGTGTTTTGGAAGGGGAAGTTCGCGCGAACTTGCCCGTTTTCCATGAGAACAAATAAGCCGGGGAGAGGAAAAGCGCATGGAAGAGAATGAACTTTTTGAGCGGGCCTCCGTGCCGAAGGCCTTTTTTACATTGACGATACCGCTGGTCTTAGGAAGGATCGTCGGTCTCGTCTACAATATGGTGGATACGTACTTCATCGCGAAGACACAGGACGCGGCGCTCGTGGCGGGCGTGTCCCTGTGCGCGCCGGTGTTCATTCTGATGGTGGCGCTCGGCGATCTGTTCGGGCTGGGAAGCAGCTCTGTGATCTCCCGCCTGTTCGGAGAGCGCAGGGACGAGGAAGGGCGAAATGTCAGCAGCTTCGGTTTCTGGGGCTCTGTGGCGGTCGGCGTGCTGACCGGGGCGCTTATGCTGGTCTTTCAGCAGCCGGTGCTGTCTTTGCTCGGGGCGAAGGGGGACGTCGTTTACCACGCTTCGCAGTACTACAGATACATAGCGCTCGGAGCTCCGGCGATGGTGGTCTCCCTCGTGCCGACGAACCAGCTTCGCCCGGAAGGGCTGGCGAACCAGTGCATGGCGGCGTCGGTGGCCGGATCGATACTCAATATGATACTGGATCCGATCTTCATTTTTACTCTGGGAATGGGCGCTGCCGGAGCCGCGATCGCGACGGTGCTCGGCAATGTGCTGAGCGTTGCGATCATGATATGGGTGACGGCGAGGCAGGCGAAGAAGCTGTCTGTATTGCCGCGCCACGTTCGGGTGAGCAGGGAAAATCTGCTCGCGGTCTTCGCGATCGGCATACCGGCGTCGCTCAACAACGTGATGCAGAGCTTCGCCGGCGTTCTCCTGAACCGGAATCTGGTCGTGTACGGTACGGACAGCGTCGCGGCGATGGGGATTGCAAGCAAGATTTATATGGTACTCATGATGATCATGGTGAGCTTCGCGTTCGGCGCGATGCCGCTGATTGGATTCTGTTACGGGGCGAACAATCGGGAGCGTCTGAGAAAGGCGATCCGCTTTGATATCCTGGCGCAGGTTGTGATCGCTGTGGCGGGCGCCGGACTGATGATCCTGACGGCGCCGCAGCTGATGAGTTTTTTCCTGAAGGAAGCGGCCGTTGTGGAAAAGGGGAGCCTGATGCTGCGCTGCATGCTCGCGAGCGCTCCGTTTGCCGGAATGTTTCTGGTCTTCATCACGCTGTTCCAGGCGACAGGGAAGGCGATGCCGACGCTGATCCTGACGCTGAGCCGGCAGGGGATCGTCTATGCGGCCTGTATTTTCGCGCTCCGCGCGCTGTTCGGCTTTCACGGAGTGATCTGCGCGCAGGCGGTATCGGACGTGCTGACGACGCTGCTGGCGCTTGTATTGTTTGTGAGATCGGGGATCGCAATTTAGCGGATGGATCGTCGTCTGCCTGCGCGCGCCGGAAGGAGTGCGGTGCTTCAGAAGGCAATGAGCCGGATTATCGATATCGCCATCTGTCCGTGTGCGACGGAAAGAGTGGGCGGCGCGGACGCCGAGGTTTTGCGGAAGGGACAGGGGATCGGAATGTTTCTGGAGAAGCTGAGTAAAATATGGAAGGGATCGGAAGGACAGGCAGGGCGGACTTCCGGACGGCAGGAGGAAAAAATCATGTATATCATTGCTGGTCTGGGGAATCCCGGACCGAAATACGCGCACACGCGGCACAACGCCGGCTTCGAGGCGATCGACCGGCTGGCGGGCCGGTACGGGATCCGCATAGAGACGGAGAAATTCCGGGCGCTCACCGGGACAGGAGTGATCGAGGGGCAGAAGGTGCTCCTGCTCAAGCCGCTGACCGA
>CANQIW010000073.1 GCA_947624055.1 uncultured Lachnospiraceae bacterium | reverse complement strand
TCACGATCCCGGACACGGTGGTACGGATTGAATCTGCTGCATTCGAAGGCTGTGAGAATCTGGAAAGCATAGACATTTCGGACAGTGTCACAGAGATAGGTGACTATGCATTTATGAATTGCAATAGTCTAATTGGTGCAGATATATCGGATAGATCTGCCGGAAACTTAGGGCAGTATTTGTTTTCCGGGTGCAGCAGTTTGTCAAGCGTGAAATTACCGCAGACGCAAGACAAGATTACAACAAATATGTTTTACGGATGCTCAGACCTTACAGAAATTTCCCTGCCGGAGACGATTAAACGAATTGAGAGAAGTGCGTTTGAAAATGCTGGATTGATAACAGTGGAACTGCCTGAGGCAGTGACTTATGTCGGGGAGTCTGCGTATAAAGGAAATGAATCACTGGAGAAAGTAACTGTGCTGGATAGCCCTGCCGAATTTGGAGAAAGAGTATTTCAGGGATGTGTGCTGTTGGATGATGTATCCCTTGGCAAACAGCTAAAGTCTCTCGGAAGATATGCATTCTACGGTTGCGATGCGCTTGCCTCTGTTGAGGTGCCGGATTCTGCTACAAGTATTGGAGATTACTGTTTTGCGGAATCTGACATGCTATCAGAGGTGAAGCTTGGTACGGGAATTACTGCAATTCCCGCGTATGCGTTCAATCTTTGCCCGGCTTTGAAGTCAATTGTGCTTCCCTACCGCGTGGCGAAGATCAATGCTAATGCGTTTACGAATTGTATTCAGCTTACAGAGATTACGATTCCGCGAGAAACTACTGAGATTGCAGATAATGTATTTAGTTATCCGTCTAAGATGACGATTTACGGTGTGACCGGGACCTATGCAGAGACGTATGCTGAGGCAAAAAAGATAAAATTTGAGGCAATCAATCATCCAGCGGAGACGGTTACGCTTGACCAAACCGAATTGAAGATGCTCAATGGTACGTCGCAAAAGCTTGTCTTGAGCGTGGAACCGACAGATTTCACGGATGCCGTGAGTTGGAAGTCTCTGGATGACTCAATCGTTTCTGTGGATGCAGGCGGAAGCGGGGAGATCAGAGCAAAAGCTGTGGGTACGACAACAATCAAAGTGTTAGTCGGGAGGAAGAGCGCAACCTGCGATGTCACGGTGGTGCAGCCGGTAACCTCTGTGTCGCTGAACAGAAGCAGTTTGTCCCTGCAGGCGTTGGAGACATTCCAGCTGACCGCTTCGGTCTATCCGGACAATGCGGAAAACAAGGAGATCGAGTGGAGTTCGTCTGACGAGGACATTGTCTCCGTAGACGAAAACGGATTCGTGACAGCTCACAAGAAAGGGAAAGCTACAATTACCGTGAAAGCACTCGATGGCAGCGAAAAGAGCGCCGCCTGTGAGGTGACGGTGACAAATACGGCGCATGAGGCGGAGTCGGTTGAGGAATTGGAGAGCAGTCATCCGTATGAGACGAACTGCACGGATTACTGGACATACAAAGATCCGAACACACCGGACAGCTTGAAGGTTGCATTCGATACACGGACGAGTACGGAAAAGGGCTTTGACTATATCTACATTTATGACGGAGAAGGGAATGAGGTCGGCATATTCACCGGTGATGAACTTTCCGGAAAAGTAATTACGATTCCGGGTGACACCGTGAAGATTCAGCTTGTAACAGACGAAAGCGCAGACGATGAGTCTGTGGAATGGGGCTTCCGGGTTACAAGCATCACTTCCGGTTCTGAGAAGCTTCCGCAGGAGTTTACCGGTACCACTACATATAACAAAGTGTATGGCGATCCGACGTTTGCCCTCGACTGCGTATTGACAGTTGGGGATGGGGAAATCTCTTATGTATCAAATAATGAGGCTGTGGCATCCGTCGATGGGGATGGCAACGTGACGATTAACGGAGCAGGGACGGCTCAGATTGTTGTGCTGGCTTCTGCAACCGATAACTACCTTCAGACAATGCGTGTAGTTACAGTTGAGGTGGCGAAGGCGAAACAGAACCTGGAACTTTCCTACAGCGCGGATACGCTGTATGTAGGCGATACACTCAAGCTCAGCGCGAGTTCTGAGACCGGGAAGATCACGTATGCCGCGGAACCGGAGACAGTGGCGACGGTGAGCGGCGACGGCGTGGTGACTGGTATCGCTACAGGCGAGGTGCGCGTCACGGTGACTTCAGCCGGCGATGAGAACTATGAGGAAGCACAGGAGACGGTGACGCTTACTGTCATGGAGATTCCGGAGGGAAGCGTCAGCCTGAAAGACTGTGAAGTCTCGCTCGCGTCCGGGACGTTCGTGTACGACGGTACAGAGAAGAAGCCGGGTGTGACCGTTTCGTATAAAGGTGCAAAACTCACAGAGGGCAAGGAATACACCTTGGAATACCAGAACAACATACAGCCGGGCACGGCGCTCGCGGTCGTGAAGGCGGTCGCCGGGAAGGGCTACTACGGCGCGGCGGAGAAGGAATTCACCATAAAGCCGGCAATGAAGGAAGGCTCGACAATAGTGGAGCCGGACGCGTTCCGCGGATGCGGCGACCTCTACGAGGCGAACATCGGCGGGAGCGTTACGGAGATTGGAAATTACGCGTTCGCAGACTGTGGGAATCTGAAGAATGTCTATTTCAGCGGGAGCGCGCCGAAGATGGGCGAAGGTGTGTTCTCCGGAGTTACCGCGACCGTATACTATCCGGCCGACGACAGCAGCTGGACGCCTGACGTGCGGAAGGGCTACGGCGGAACCATCACCTGGGCCGCCTGGGATCCGGTTACCGGCCAGCCGGCAAAGCGAGGTATCTCCGTGTGCGCGGTGAGCCTGGCAGCGGGAGATTATGTATATGACGGTACGCCGAAAACGCCCGCTGTGACGGTGACGGACGGGACGGCCGTGCTGGCGGAAAATGCCTCCTATATGGTGAGTTATTCCAACAATGTGAACGCGGGCGCGGCGACCGTCACTGTGCAGGGCACCGGGGAGTACGGAGGGACAGTTACCCGGAACTTCACAATCGGGAAGGCGGTACCGACCCTGCAGTTCGCATCTGGCAGCGTCAGCTGCACCTATGGCGACGCGCCGCTTAAGAACCCGCTCAGCGCTGCCGTGACGGACGGGGCGCTCACCTATACGTCCGATAATGTGAACGTGGCGACTGTGGACGGAAGCGGGACGGTGACGCTCCGCGGGGCGGGTACCGCAGTGATTACGGCGCAGGCCGCGTCGGGCACGAACTACGAGGCCGGAAGCGCGTCCTATACGCTGGATGTCGCGAAGGCCGACAATACCATAACGGCGGGCGATATCACGAAGACATGGTCGAAGAAGCAGCAGAGCTTCCAGATTGGTGCGACGGATCTCGGAGGGGCGGCGCTGAGCTATTCCTCGGACAATGCATCCCTGCCGGTGAGCACGGCGGGCGTGGTGACGGTGCCGAAGAAGTATGTCGGCAGTGCCACGGTGACGATCCGCGCGGAGGCGACCGCGAACTACAACGCGGCGTCGAAGACGGTCATGGTCTCGGTGAGCCCGAAGGGGACTTCGCTCAGGAAGGTGAAGAACAGCGGGGCGAAGGCGGTGACAGTCACATGGAAAAAGAACGCCGACATTTCAGGTTACGAGATACAGTATTCCACGGATAAGTCTTTCCGCTCCGGCGTGAAGATAAAGAGGATCTCGAAAAAGAAAACTATGAAGCTTACGCTCAGGAAGCTGAAGGCGGGCAGGAAGTACTATGTCCGGATCCGGACTTACAGGAAGGTCGGCGGAACGAAATATTATTCGGCGTGGAGCAAGGCAAAGAGCGTAAAGATCAACAAGTAATTGAGACCGATCGACAGGTGACACAGGTTACAAAGCGCAGAGGAAACAGATGGACAGGAGGCAGGGATCATGATGGTTCGAAGAAAGAATTGTAAGGAGTGCGGAGCAGACAGGGACAGGCGGAGAGAAGACGCATATTTTGATTGCAGGAGACGTATTTTCGGAGACAGTGTTTACAGGAATAACATCCGCAGGGCGGCAGCGATGCTGCTTGCCCTGGGGCTGTGCGCCGTCGGGGTGTGTGCTGCGGCGGAGGACACTGCGGGATCGGGGCTGCAGACGGAAATTATGGCGCAGACGACGGTTGTCTCGGAGGAGGTGGACGGCATGCCCGTGATCTTCGCGGACGAGGCGGAGCCCGGCGGTGTGGACGCTGAGATCGTCCCGGAGACTGAGGGATGGGAAAACGCTGATGCCGAAGAAGCGGCAGTCCCGGAGATATCTGTGGAAATGATACAGGTTGGAGACGGTGAAGATTCTGCCGGGGCTGATTTGCCCGTGGGTGAAGCGGAAGCGTCAGAAAATGAATTGACTGAAAATGGGCTGACCGACACAGAGTCTTCCGAAACCGGGGACGGTACGGCAGACGGTGAAGCGTCCGGCGAGTGTGGCGCGCAGCCCGGGACGGTATACTGGAGCCTCGACGCGGAGGGTGTGCTGACGATTACGGGGAACGGGCCGATGGCTGACTGGGAGAGCGTGGAGCAGACGCCATGGTTTTCCAGACTGGCAGACCTGAGAGGGATCGTGATCGCGGAGGGTGTGGTCTCGGTGGGAGCGCACGCGTTCAGCGGCGCGCAGACGGTCGGGGCTGTCGAACTGGCAGACAGTATAGAGCGCGTCGGTGCGTTCGCGTTTTTCCGGTGCGGCGGGTTCGGGTCGGTATCGATCGGGTAGAAAAAGAAACATCCAGCCAGACAAGCTGGCTGTGAATAAAAAAGCTGTTGCGAAAGCAGGGGAACAGTCTGCCGGAGCAGCAGCTTTGCTTTTGTGCGCAATCAGGCAGGAGAGAGGGAAACTGTTGGATTTCCCGGTTGAAAGGAAATGGTTTTAATGGTATACTGAACCAGTAATTTGACAGGATAAAGACAGAGAAAGCAGCACATAATAAGGAGATATACAGCATATGGAACAGTACAAGCAGGAATTTATCGAGTTTATGGTGGACTGCGGAGTCCTGAAGTTCGGGGATTTCGTGACGAAGAGCGGGCGGAAGACACCGTTTTTTGTGAATACGGGCTTTTATCGCACGGGGTCGCAGCTTCACAGGCTCGGCGGGTACTATGCGCGGGCGATCAGGGAGAAGTTCGGTCTGGATTTCGACGTGCTGTTCGGCCCGGCGTACAAGGGGATCCCGCTGACGGTCGCGGCGACGACGGCGATCAGCGAGCTCTATGACAGGGACATCCGTTATTGCTCGAACCGCAAGGAGGTCAAGGATCACGGAGATAAGGGAATCCTTCTGGGGAGCCCGATCGCGGACGGCGACAGGATCGTCATCATCGAGGACGTCACGACGGCCGGGACGTCGATCGAGGAAACCATGCCGATCATCCGCGCGCAGGGCGACGTCGATGTGCTCGGCCTTGTGGTGTCGGTGGATCGCATGGAGCGCGGGCAGGGAGCGAAGAGCGCGCTTTCGGAGATTGAGGAAAAATACGGAATGAAGACCACGGCGATCGTCACGATGGCGGAGGTTGTGGAGCACCTGTATGGAAGAGAATACAAGGGAAAAATCGTGATCGACGATGCAATAAAAACGGCGATTGACGCATACTATGAGCAATACGGCGCATAACAGTTCAGGAGGAGATTATCATGGAAGAGAAAGTGTTCAAGACGGTATCTTTTGCGGGAGTCATGAATCTGGTGCTTGGGATCACGGTTCTTGTGTCAGCGCTGAGCTGGGGAATTCTTTTGCTGGTGACCGGCGCAAAGCTTCTGAAGAGCAAGAAGGACGTGATCATCTGACGGAGCGGATCGGATTTCCGCGTCGGCAGGGGGATGAAAGGACAGGGCATGCGCTATGGCGAAAAGACAGCGGCAGGTTTATTCATTTACGGAGAAAAAATATTCGGCGAATGGGATTGCGTCCGCGGTACTCGGGCTCATTTCGCTGCTGTTTCTGGTCGGGCTGCTCTTTGCATCCTTTTTGCTGAAGGGGCGGGCAAGCTCCTGGATCGGCGCGATGGGCTTTGCCGGGATCGTGATGGCGTGCTGCGGGCTGCGGTACGGGTATGCGGGCTTCAAGGATGAATGCCGCTCGTATTTCTGCAGCCGGTTTGGGACGATCATAAGCATGCTCTCCATTGTCGGATGGTTTTTTGTCGTCTGCGTCGGACTTACCTGAGAACGCTCTGTGCGGCAGGAAGGAGGAACGCGGCAAAAATGCGGACTGCGGCAAGGATGCGGGCTGTCGCGCGTCGGGCGATATTCGGAAATCGGGAGATCAGCTGCGGAATAAAATCAGAAAAACAGAGAGGCATTGGAATGGAACAGGAAAACAGGAATGAGATGAATTTACAGGAGCGGTATGTTCTCGCGGCCGGGCGGATCCATGAGATCTGTTCGGAGGAGACGGTTCCCGCTCCTTTTTGTGATTTTTTTCAGAAGACGGCGCGTTTCCTCGTGCAGATGGAGGATCTGAAAAAATGTCTGGATTCCGGCGCGGCGCAGGACTATACGCTGCGGCAGTGGGAACAGCTGAACAATGCGCTGTACTATGATATCCTGCCGGAGCAGTACGGCATGAGCTACGCGAATCCGGCCTATGCAGTCAGGACACTCGGAGAGACGCAGGGAGGGATCCTGAGTTTCCTCTACACAGAGCTGAGAGGGATCATTGTGTACGCGTTTGAGCAGAGGCTGGAGGAGACGACGGTTCTCCTGGAGCTTTTTATTGAGATCTACAATTGCTTTGAGCAGGAGGAAACGCCGTCCTACAAGGATATCCGGGAGATCGTGTACTGGTTTGTCAGCGATTACAGCGAGCTGTTCGCGGCGCAGCGGACGCGCTCCGCGATCGATCCGGGCTTTGATTTTGCGACGCGGATCATCATGGATTCTGATCTGAGCGATCTGCGGTATCTGTACCGTTACGGCGAGTATGTGTCAGAGAACGAGCGGAAGACCGCGGAGTACCTGAACCGGCTTTCCGAGCAGGAGATCGAGGCGATGGCAAATACGTTCACCGAAGGATATCGGATCGGCTTTGCCGTGACGGGCAAGGATCTCTCGATCAAGAAGACGGTCAACATTCATTACCATCTCGGATTCGAGCGCATGATCCGCGCGTCGATAAGAAATTTCGAAAAGATGGGGCTTAAGCCGGTCATTTACCGCGCGGCGGTCAGCACGGTGAACAAATCCCGGAACAGGCGCATCGGCTATACCGGGGCGGCGGCTAATCTGCAGTATGATTACGACCACAGGGCGGACAATGCGATTTATCTGGACAAGCGTTTCCTTGAGAGGAAGCTCGGCGTGCTGCGCAGCGTCTATGAGGCGAACCGGGAGCTCGCGCGTGAGCATGCGGGTCCTGCGGTTCTCGAGGTGTTTGGCGAGACGCCCTTCATCCCGGAAGCGAAGCCGGAAGCGTACCAGCTTTCCAGGAGGCAGCAGAAGCTCATGACCTGGATGCAGAATGAGCTGGCGCAGCTTTCCAACCGGTATATTCCTGAGACGGAGCGAAGCTTTACGATCATCGCGTTCCCGCTTCCGGAGATCGGCCCGGATTACGAGGAGATCTTCCGCGAGACGGTGCGGATCAATATGCTGGACTACAAATTGTATCAGGGGATCCAGCAGACGCTGATCGATGCGCTCGACCAGGGCGAGGCTGTTCACATCAAGGGCAGGGACGGCAACCGCACCGACCTCATGGTAGCGCTGACGACGATGTCCGATCCGAAGAAGGAAACGCTGTTTGAAAATTGCGTGGCTGATGTGAACATCCCGGTCGGGGAGGTCTTTACTTCGCCGAGACTTGCCGGGACGAACGGGATCCTGCATGTGAAGCAGGTCTATCTGAACGAGCTTGAGTATCTGGATCTCGAGGTGAAATTCAAGGACGGCATGGTGAAGGACTACAGCTGTGCCAACTTTGCGTCCGCGGAGGAGAACCGCAGGTATTTCAGGGAAAACGTGCTGTTCCACCACGAGACGCTGCCGATGGGGGAATTCGCGATCGGGACGAACACGACGGCCTATGTGATGGCGGAGAAATACCAGATCGCGGACAAACTGCCGATCCTGATCGCGGAGAAGATGGGTCCGCATTTTGCACTCGGCGATACCTGTTACAGCTGGGATGAGGACACGCCGACGTACAATCCGGACGGCAAGCAGATTATCGCCCGCGACAACGAGGTTTCGCTTTTGCGGAAAGAGGATCCGGCGAAGGCGTATTTCAATTGTCACACCGATATCACGATCCCATATGAGGAGATCGGGCACATCGAGGTGGTCTGCGCGGACGGCCGCCGGATCACGCTGCTTCGGGACGGGCGCTTCGTGCTGCCCGGCACGGAAAAGCTGAACGAGCCGTTTGAGGAGCTGCGGCAGAGCTGAGACGCACCCCGCATCAGGGAGCAGGCTTCTGGCCGGTCTGCAGGCCGGCCGCGGATTCCTGTGCGCCGGCTGTGGGGATCGGGGAAAGATTGCGGAAAAATGAAATGCGGCATTGACAAGGCAGAGCAGGATGGGTTAAATTTATAGGCGTGAACGGATTCTATAAACATAAGAAGAGGAGCGGATACGATGGCAAAGGTAGGCATTGTGATGGGCAGCGATTCCGATATGCCTGTGATGAGCAAGGCGGCGGATGTTCTGGAGAAGTTCGGAATAGAGTATGAGATGAGGATCATCTCGGCGCACCGGGAGCCGGATGTGTTTTTCGAGTATGCGAAGACCGCGGAGGAGAAAGGCTTCAAAGTGATCATCGCAGGGGCGGGCATGGCGGCGCATCTGCCGGGCATGTGCGCGGCGATCTTCCCGATGCCGGTCATCGGCATTCCGATGCATACGACATCATTGGGCGGCAGGGATTCCCTGTACTCGATCGTGCAGATGCCGAGCGGCATTCCGGTTGCTACAGTGGCGATAAACGGCGGGGCGAATGCCGGCATACTCGCGGCGAAGATTCTGGCTGTTTCGGATCCGGAGCTGCTCGCGAAGGTGAAGGCCTACGCCGCAGAGCTGAAGGGGCAGGTCGAGGCGAAGGACGAGAAGCTGCAGCAGGTGGGGTACGAAAATTACCCGCAGAAGTGATGTCCGCTGGAGCGGTGGATCGTGCAAAGATGACGTCAGGGATCGTTTCGGTTGTGGCGTCAAAGCGCGCCCTGGGAGGGAAGCGCACAATTTTTCAGGATGGTTTTTGCTCATAAATGCAGGAAGATAATAACGACGTGCAGATCGGGAGGAACGTATGGACTACAAGAAGGCAGGAGTAGATATTGAGGCAGGTTACA
>CANQIW010000072.1 GCA_947624055.1 uncultured Lachnospiraceae bacterium | reverse complement strand
CCGTCATTGCTTACTGCAAGCACCTGATCAAACGTAACAACTTCGCCGGCTTCCACACCAAGCTTTTCTACGTTAATGATATCGCCTTCGGCTACTTTGTACTGTTTACCACCTGTTGCAATAATCGCGTACATATGGCACCTCCCGTTATCATTACTCGCCAAATTCGGTGGCCCGTGGGCGCTTGTACCTCTTTGTGCGGCATACTTAATTAAAATAACATATTCCGTGGACTGCGTCAACTGTTTTTTCCGGCTTTTCCAGCATTTTTGCCGCTTTTATCACTCTTTCCGGCAGTCTTTTCAACATCACAGATATGCAAAAGGGACAGACCGAATCGGAATAAATCGTATGCGCGGCGTGAATATCTTGTCATATCTACCAAATCAGCGCGTACACGACCGGACCCAGCAGAGCCGGAAGCATGTTGCCGACCCGGAACTTCTTTCCAAAGGCCACGTTCACGCCGACGCAAAAGATCAGCGCCGAGCCGATAAAAGAAAGGTTCGCGATCAGCGCGTCACTGATAAAATTGCCGACAAAATGGGCGATCAAGGTCAGCGCGCCCTCATAGACCAGAATCGCGAGCGCCGAGCACATCACGCCGACTCCGTAGGTGGAGGCAAGCACGATCACGATCGCAAAATCAAGCACCGCCTTCGCGGTGAGCATCGTCGCGTCGCCGCTCAGGCCGTCCTGGATCGATCCTACGATCGCCATCGCCCCGACGCAGATGATCAGCGAGGTGTTGACAAAGCCCTCGACAAAGCGCGCGTCCTTCTCCGCGTGGAACATGCTCTTGAGCTTCTCTCCCACCGAGTCCATTCGCTTCTCAATATCGATCAGTTCTCCGAACAGTCCGCCGAGCACCAGAGAAAAAATCAGCAGCATGCTGCCCTTTGTCTGAATGTTTCCGTCCGTGACTGTGAGCATCCCCTGCAGCACGCCGGCTGTCCCGATGAAGATCGTCGCAACGCCGCAGCCGGCCATCAGCGCATCCTGCATGCGCTGCTTCATTCCCTTGCGCAGCAGAATCCCGATGACACTGCCCGCCACGACTCCCGCGGTATTGATCAAAGTTCCCAAGCCAAACATAGTGATTTCCGTCCTTTTTCTCTGTAGTCAGTCATTTATGCGCGCTCTTCCGTCCCGAGAAGCCGAAAGATCTCCCGCGCGACACCGTCCTCATCGTTGGATGGCGCAATCCGATCTGCAGCCGCCCTGCAGGCCTCGGACGCATTAGCCACCGCGACTCCGATTCCGGCAAATTCGAGCATATGCGCGTCGTTGTCGCCGTCTCCGAACGCGGCGAGTGATTCTCGAGGCAGACCGAGCCTCTCCAGAACAAAGCGCACTCCGGAGTGCTTGCCGCAGTCCTTGTAGGAAATCTCGAGAAGCTGTCCGACTGAGGACGTTATGTAGATATCCGGCACCTTATCCTCGAATAATTCCCACAGTTCCGTTTTCAGCTTCGGATCGTCTATCACAAGGTCCATACAGTCCAGATTCGCGGCATTTTGCAACACAAAGCTCCGGAAGTCGTCGACCGGCGTCCTTGTGTTCTTTATATACGAAACGGATTTTGTGCCATAGCGCATGGGATCCGCCACATAATCCGCCTGTGCGTATGGCCTGCCGTCGATAAACGCCTCGCAGGCGATGTGAAGCCCCTCTGAGAGCCGCAGGATCTCCCGTACAGACTGTTCTCCCAGCTTGTACTGCTTCAGGCATACATGGTCGCGAAGATCGTAGACCGCCGCACCGTTCGATGTCACGGCGTACCGAATGCCATCGAAACTGCGGATCTCCTCCGGCAGCGAATCCAATGCCCTCCCGCTCGCGACGACGATATGCACGCCTCTTTGAATCGCGCAGGTAAGCGCCTGCCGCGTATATGTACTCAGCTGTCCCTGACTGTTCAGGGTTGTATAATCCAGATCCAGAGCAATGCATTGAATGGTCATACAGCGCCTCCCTTCCTTAAACACGAAGAGTATATCCCAAATGTTCCAAAAGGAAAGAAAAAAGCTGTGCATTATTTTAATGCAACAGCCTTTTTATAAGCCGGAAATGGGACTCGAACCCACGACCTACGCATTACGAATGCGTCGCTCTACCGACTGAGCTAATCCGGCATTGCGGCCGATTGCTCAGCCGACTCATGTATTATATATAATTTCTATCTTTTTGGCAAGTCTTTTTTTGTTTTTTCGTGCAATTTCTTGCAGCACTGACTCTGACCCGCTTTTTGCAGTCTTTTCGCCTTATATCTCGTTCTGCAGTTTCTGGATCAGATCCCACATCGCTTCCACCGTATTGAAATTCTCCGGTTCCAGATCCTCCACCGAGATCTCCACATCAAACGCCTCGTTGAACTCCGTTACGATCTGAATAATGTCGAACGAATCCAGAATGCTGTCGTCAATAAGCTTCTTTTCGCTGACAAAATCCACGTCCGGTCTGATCTGCTGCAGGATTGATAAAACTTCATTCATTGATTTTTCCTCCTTGTATTAAAAAATATATTGAATGCTCGTTTTGCCGTTTTTCCGGAAACCGACATGTTCGTGCAGAAGAAGCGATCTTTCATTGGAATCGCTGATCCATGTGATCATTCTCCTTCCACCGTGCGCCAGCAGATCCGTCTGCCCGCACAATAAAAGAGCCGTGCCGATCCCTCTTCTGAGATAATCCCTGTGTGTAACGATATGCCTTCCCTCTCCGCTCCCCTTTCCTTCTATGCGCCACCAGTAAGCGGCTACTACCTCATCTTCGCAATTTATCGCGCAGAAAACGTGATCGTTTTCCCGTACAGGGAACCGGGTGTGTTCCTGAGGGATATCCGTCGGATCAAGCTCGCTGAACCACAATGCGATTGTCTGGTCCGCCAGAGATGAAGTGCTGCAGGGGACGATCCGTATTCCTATCTCCTCCAGCCGCGCAAGCCTGCGCTGATATTCCGCCTCGATCAAGACGCGGTTTTCCTCTGCCTGCAGAACAAACTGATCGTTCTTTTTGAATCGCCGGAAACCGGAACGCAGAAGTTTTTCCTCAGCCATATCAGGACGCCTGCCCCAGTTTTCGTTTCCCATTATCTCGGCAAGAAGCGGCTTATCCTTTGGCAGATCCTCCATAGGCGAATCTAAGTCCCAAAAAAAGTACAGATTATAATAACCGCCTTCATCAACAAAGACACAGAGCCCTTTTTCATATATTTTTGCAGTCAAACGGCCTTCTGCAATGACAGAGCCGAAGCTGGCAGGCATCAGGCCGCAGTTGCTGACTACTTTTGCAAAGCGCTGTTTGTTCTCTGCAAGCAGAGACTTATACTGTGCCAGATTATCTACAGGAATCATAGGACTCACCCCTGTGCCTCATACATCAGCTTTATCTTCTGACGGTCGATCTTCCCGTTTTTGCTGATGGGAAGCATATCGACAGGAATAAAGATATTCGGGATCATATATTTCGGGAGATCCTTCTTCAGGTCTTCAATTATCTGAAGTTTATCTGCCTCTCCGGTATAATAGGCCACAATCTTGTTGCGCCCGGTATCAAACAGGCAGGAGGCCCTAGTCACACCCTCCACCGCGTTGATATAGGTTTCGATTTCCTCCAGCTCGATGCGGTGCCCCATATGCTTGATCTGAAAATCTTTGCGGGCCGCGAAATAATATTCACCAGATGCGGACAGCTCCGCCATATCGCCTGTCCGGTAGATAAGCTCTGGATAGCAATCATTCAGCGGATTCTGTACAAACGCCTTTCTGGTCCGCTCCGGATTGCGATAATAGCCAAGCGCCAGACAGGATCCTGCCACACAGATCTCCCCGATCTCACCCACTTTGACCTGCTCATTCTTTTCATTGAGTATCAGGATCTTTTCATTGCGAAACGGGATCCCAAGGGGCAGTTTATCCGTATTTCCGAATTCCCTGTCCACGATGTAGTACATGCAATTACAGGTAATCTCTGTCGGGCCGTAAAGATTCACGTACATGGCATTCGGAAGATATTGTCTCCAGATATTCAGCATTTTCACAGGCATAACTTCTCCTGAGAACAGAATTTTATGCAGACGGTCCGGGACGCGATATTTAAACGCATTGAACCCTGCCACAATGCACAGTGCCGAGACAGCCCAGACAATTACCGTCACATGCCTTTCGATCAGTGTATCAATCAGTTTCTTAGGCATGGAGAAACACAGCTTTGGAATGATAAACAAAGACGCGCCGCAATATAGCACAGAATAAATGTCCTTGACAGATACATCGAAATCAAAGGGAGCCTGATTTCCAAAAACATCCTTTTCGGAAAAACCGAAAGTTTCCGCAAAGACCGGGATGAAATCGATCACGGATCGGTGAGAGATCAACACACCCTTGGGCGTTCCGGTAGAGCCGGACGTAAAAATCGCGTACAGCGGATCCGTATCCGCCGCCTTTTGACGGATTGCCGCCAGCCTGTCATCGTCCGCCGCAGTTCCTGCGATCTCGTCAAAAAGAAAAATTCTCCCGGTAAATCCCATCGCGTGCAGCTTCCCGACACTTTCTCTGTCCGAGATCACGGTCTGCGTCTGCAGCGTATCAAGAATCAGCTTTACCCGCAAAGAGGGCAGATCCACATCGATCGGAGAATAGAACGCCCCGGCGTAAACCGCCCCGAAAAATGCGGCAATCTGATGAACGCTTTTTTCCATGTATACAGCCACAGGGCTTCCTTTCTCCACACTCCCGCAAAGTGCCGTGCCAATGGAGCGGGCCGCCTGCTGCAGCTGCGAAAACGTATACTCGTCATTCACATCGGTATAAGCCGGCTTGTCCGGAAAACGCCGCGCGCTGTTTTCCAGATATTCCAATATATTTGTAACGTTTTCCATACCGTTTCCCCTTCCGTCAATAACCGAATTCAGCCAGCACATCCGTATTCTTTTCGTAGAACAGGTTCCAGGCCTCTTCCCAGCTGTCGTATTCCGCGTCTCCTCTGTGATCCGGAAGATCAAAGTCCTCCTGCAGTCTCCTTGCAAACGCGCGGGACGCTTTCACCGCTCCTCTTGCATTCAGATGGTCATAGTCCATGAAATCGCTTGTTCCATCGATACCGATCTCCGCCCAATTTTCAGGCGTGCTCAGATCGTAATATTGAACGCCGTTTTCGCTGCAAAAAATTTCGAGTGCCTCAAAAATAGCAATCCACTCTTCCGTATTTTCTTTCGGATAATTTGCGACCGCAATTTCAATGTCATTTTCCCTGCATAACTCTACAATCTTCTTGTAATATCCCGCAGAGTACTCGTCAGGCTTTACAGGTTCAATACCCGAATCAAACAGATCCGCATGGCAGTCAACTACATAGTCCGCAGTCACATTGCGGAAAAGCCCTCCCTTTGTGTAATCATCATTCTCGGCAGGGCGAAAATCACTTTTTTTGATATCGTTCCACCGGGAATGATAGCGCAAAAGCGGGAAAAGATATGTGATCAGGTTCTGCCCCGGATTATCCTTTTTGAGTTCGAGAAGCAGCTCATATTTTAACTTCCACCATGGCGGAATCGCTTCTATTGCCTTGCGATGTGAATTCTCATGCTTTGCCGAGGTGGACGCTCTCACGTTGGAACCGATTCGGGTAAACCCAAACACGATCAGTTTCGGCTTCTGTTTCTTTACTTCCAGCAGGAATCGAAGCTGAGAATAACTGATAAACGCGGCACTGGTGACAACGCCAAGATTATATGCGGTGATCCCGCACTCCTTCCACATTACGTCAGGCACAACGTCGCAGTATGTGGAACTGCTGCCGATAAAGACGACGTCTACACTGTTTTCCTTCTCGTTCATATAAGCCCGATATCGGTCTGCAAGCCTTTCGTTGTATTTGTACCGCATCACTTCCTGAACGCATAGAAAGACTAAAGTGAAAATCAGGAGAAAGGCCACACCCTTTATCAAAAGTTTTCTGATCATTCTCCCTGCCTCCTAAAACACCTGATAGATGAATGTTGAAATATCGAAACCCTGCCCGTACATGCCGAAAATAATGATTGAAAATATTCCAAGCATGTAAATGGTCCAGCGAAGCACAATTCCCTGCCGTGCAATCCGCTCACGTATATGAATACCGCGCTCCTGCATGTAATCCACCGCGAAGAGGAAAACGATCAGCAACAGCATCAGTTCAAAATTTTCCCGATCCAGTCCGAGCTTGTAAAAGCTCTTATTGAAAAATACCCACGGGTTAAATTCCTTCAGGGTATAATAGCCCATGCGGACCGCGTCTTTGAAGGAAACCGCCCTCGAAAAGTATCTGCCGACAGTTACGATCAGGATCGTTCGCAGGATCTGGAACATCCGGAAGCTGAAGCGCTCTGTCTGCACATGAAAAAAGATCCTGCATTTCGCATAAAACGGCTCAAGCAGCGTCGCCGTAGAGACAAAGACCGCCTGATAAATACCGTACGCCACATATTTCCAGCTGGCGCCGTGCCAGACGCCGATCAGAACGAAAACAATGAAGGACGCCAGACAGGTCGGAAGCACCTTAGCCACATAATTGCCCACACGCTTGCGCAGCGCGCGGCTCATATTGCCGAAGGGTTTGGATAACGCAAGCGGATAGAACAGGTAGTCGCGCATCCATGCACCAAGCGTGATATGCCAGCGCTGCCAGAATTCCGCCACACTCCTGGAGAGAAACGGATGACGGAAGTTCTCCGAGAGATGGATCCCAAGCATCTCCGAGACGCCAAAGACGATATCCATACCGCCCGAGAAATCCGCATAGATCTGAATGCCGTAGAGAAGAACCGCCGCAAAGACCGTGAAACCCACATAATTCTTCTCAACATAATTTCCGAACACTTCGTTGACGATAACGGCAATCCGGTCCGCGATGACCATCTTTTTGAAATAGCCCCAGAGCATGCGCTGAACGCCGAATTTTACCCGATTATAATCAAAGCTTCTCTGCCCATAGAGCTGAGAGGCCAGATCGTTGTACCGCCCGATCGGTCCCTGGATGATCTGTGGAAAATAAGAGACAAACAATGCGAAGCGAAACGGATTGGTATCTGCCTGAACCTTTCCCCTGTATATGTCCACCAGATAGCCCATAGACTGGAAAGTATAAAAAGAAATACCAAGCGGCAGAGCTATATTCAGAAAGCCGAAACTTTCCGCATGAAATAACTGCAATACGCTGTTTACATTTCCGATAATGAAATCAATATATTTTACAAAGCCCAGGATGCCGAAATTGGCGGCCATCGCCAGAGCCAGCACACCGCGTTTCTTTCTGGTGAACCGGGCCTTGATCTCCCTGCGCTCCTGTACAGTTTTGGGCGGATTCGCATGCTTAATGGTATCCGTGTAGATATTGTTTAATCCTGCGAGCCATCTGCCGCAAAGAAATGTTGAGATCGTGGTAAAAAGAAGGTAAACGACATATCCTCTTCCCCCGAACAGGTAAAACGCGTAGCTCGCAGCAAGAAGCCACGGCCACTGCGCTTTCTTTGGAATGAGATAATATCCTCCCACTACAATGCCAATAAAAACAAAATACTGAATCGAAATTATGCTCACTCCGTCAGCCTCCGCCTAATACAGATTTCTCCCTATGTAGATGATTCAGAGCTTCTTCAGCTCCTCAATGATCGCGGGCAGCGCGACCTTCGCCTGCTCGCTGATAAAATAGTCCGCATCCTGGTCTCCGTGCGCACTTCCCGGGTGAATCAGGATCACATTGTGTCCCTTGTAATATTTGAGGAACTGCTGAGCCATCTCAGACTTCATATATGCGCCTGCAAGAAGCAGGGTATCCGCTTTGGAGACTTCCTCGGCCGCCTTCGTCATACGGCCGATGTTGACCATCTCTCCCACCAGGGTCACACCCGGGTGGATCGGCACCCGGCACTTTTCGCACAGAGGCACCTTCTTCGCGTCGCGCAGATACTCCATCGGGTATTCCCTGCCGCAGCGCGGGCAGTGGTTCTTCTCATAGATATTTCCGTGAAGGTCGTAGACGTTCCGACAGCCGGCCCGCTTCGGGAAGTCAAACAGCTGGCGGCTGATCGTGGCCTTCAGCACTCCCATGCGTTCCAGCTCGGCAAGCGCCTGGAAGGAAATGCCCGGATCCTCCTTCGCCTGATTCAGAACTTCATTCTGATAAAACTCGTAAAATTTCTCGGCGCGAGTACTGAAAAACTGTGCGCTGAACAGCTCCTCCGGAGAATAATCGTATTTCGTCTCAATGGAGTAGGCTGTCTCCATGTTCCGCATGGAGGATATGCCGTCCTCCACGATCATCTCACGGCCAGACAGACACACAACATAATTGCTCTCATGTAAGATTTCAGCAACCTGCTTATAAATCATACCCTCACCCCCGATGATATTATCATTTGATAAAACGGTCGATCGCTCTGCTCAGTTCCTCTATCTCCTGCATATCGCCGGACTCGATCGCGTCGACGAGGCAGTGCTTGATATGGTCCTGGAGGATCACCTTTCCGGTGCTGTTGATGGCAGCCTTCACAGCGGAAAGCTGGATCAGCACCTCGCTGCAGTCCCTGCCGTCCTCAACCATGCGCTTGATGGACTGCATATGTCCGATCACCTTGGACAGACGATTCAGAACTGCTTTTGTGTTCTCATGCGTATGTGTATGCTCATGTCCGTGACCGGCTTCCCCGGCGTGCGTATGTGTGTGCTCGTATACGACGCCGTCCCTGCCTATGTGCGTGTGCGTATGCTCATAGACCGCTCCGTCCTCATTTGTGCGGGTATGCGCATGTCCGCGGGCATCCGCAGCTTTGCGGACATTCTGTCCCTCAGAATTTTCCATAGATCTCTTCTCCCGATCCTGTACTGTTCGACGGATCTTATTTTGTGCTGCCCGGCTTTCCTGCCCGGCCGCGTTTCCCCGACGCAGTTCCTGTCTTTGCCGGAGCCTTTCCTGTCTTTGCCGGCGCCTTTTTTGTCTTTGCAGCGGCCGGCGCTTTTTCGGCCTTCAGCCCGGCGTCCTCGACTTTTGTACATTTGAAAACGGAAATTCCCATCGGCGGCACGAGCACCTCGATCGAATCCTCCCTGTCGTCGCAAGGGCTCTTCTTTGAAAGCTTGACGCGCGGGTTGACATTTCCGTCCCCTCCAAACGCCGTGCTGTCGCTGTTGAAAATCTCCTTATATTTTCCGCTGTACGGAACGCCGATCTTGTGCTTCGCGTATGCGAGCGGAGAGAAATTGCAGACGACGAGCAGATCATCCTCCTGCCGCTCTCCTCTCCGCATAAATACAAGCATATTCTCATTTGCGGAAATGTTGTTGATCCACTCGAAGCCAAACGGGTCAAAGTCCTTGCAGTACAAAGCGGGCT
>CANQIW010000071.1 GCA_947624055.1 uncultured Lachnospiraceae bacterium | reverse complement strand
GAGGACGAGGCGGCCGATCTGCTCAAGGAGATTGAGAAGAAGCTGAAAAAGCGCCAGTGGGGCGAGGTCATCCGTCTGGAGATCGAGGAGAAGATGGAGCCGAAGCTTCTGAAGATCCTGAAGTCTGAGCTGAATGTGAAGGAAGAGGACATCTACAAGATCAGCGGGCCGCTGGATCTGACCTTCCTGATGAAGCTCTACGGCACAGAGGGGATGGACGCGTACCGCTACGAGCCGTATAAACCGCAGAGTGTGCCGGGTATGAACGATGAGGAGGATATCTTCACGCAGATCCGCAAGGGCGATATCCTGCTGCATCATCCGTATATGACCTTCGAGCCGGTCGTGCATTTCGTGCAGCAGGCGGCGAAGGATCCGGACGTGCTCGCGATCAAGCAGACGCTGTACCGCGTCAGCGGGCATTCGCCGATCGTCGCGGCGCTCGCGCAGGCGGCAGAGAACGGCAAGCAGGTGACAGTGCTCGTCGAACTGAAGGCGCGCTTTGACGAGGAGAACAACATCCTCTGGGCGAAGATGCTGGAGCAGGCGGGCTGCCATGTGATTTACGGGCTGCTGGGTCTGAAGACGCACAGCAAGATCACGCTGGTGGTGCGCCGTGAGGAGGACGGCATCCGGCGCTACGTGCATCTCGGCACCGGCAATTATAACGATTCCACGGCGAAGCTCTACACGGACTGTGGGATCCTGACCTGCGCGGAGCCGATCGGCGAGGACGCGACGGCGGTATTTAATATGCTCTCCGGCTATTCGGAGCCGAAGCACTGGAACCGCCTGGTGCTTGCGCCGTTGTGGATGCGGGACGCGTTCATGCGTCTGATCCAGAGGGAGACGCGTCACGCGAAAGCGGGAGAGCCGGCGCGGATCGTCGCGAAGATGAATTCGCTCTGCGACAAGGGGATCATCGCGGCACTCTACGAGGCGTCCGCGGCGGGTGTGGAGATCGATCTGATCATCCGCGGGATCTGCTGTCTGCGCGCCGGGGTTCCGAAGATAAGCGAACACATTCGGGTGCGCTCCATCGTCGGGAATTTCCTGGAGCACGCGCGTATTTTCTATTTCCGCAACGGCGGGGACGAGGAGTTCTACATGGCGAGCGCCGACTGGATGCCGCGAAATCTCGACAAGCGCGTAGAGATCCTGTTCCCGGTCGAGTCGCAGGAGATCCGAGAGAAGGTCCGCCATATTTTGCAGATCCAGCTTGAGGATAACGTGAAAGCGCATGTGATGCAGCCGGACGGCAGCTATGAGAAGATCGACAAGCGGGGCAAAACGCTTCTGTGCGCGCAGGATTACTTCTGTGAGGAGGCGGTGAGGCTGGCGCGGACGGCGCCGGAGGAGACGAAGAGCCGCGTGTTTATTCCGGCGGAGCCTGCGGAAGATTGAGCAAAAGCCCTGCAGGGACGCTCCGGCCGGCTGAATACAGGGAAAGAAAAATAGAAAGATAATAGAGCAGGAAAAACAGAAAAACAGAAAAACAGAAAAACAGAAGAACAGAAAAACAGAAAAACAGAGAAAGCGGGAGAGAAAGATGTACCGGGATAACACCAGAATTGTAAAGATCGGTGATCGCATGATCGGGGGCGGCAATCCGATCCTGATCCAGTCGATGACAAATACGCGTACGGAGGACGTGGCGGCGACTGCCGCGCAGATAGAAAGGCTGGAGGCGGCGGGCTGCGATATCATTCGCTGTGCCGCGCCGACGATGGAGGCCGCGCAGGCGCTGGGCGAGATTAAAAAGAGGATTCACATCCCGCTGGTGGCGGACATCCATTTTGACTACAGGCTTGCGATCGCGGCGATTGAGGCGGGGGCGGACAAGATCCGCATCAATCCGGGCAACATCGGCAGCACAGAGCGTGTGCGCGCGGTGGTTGACGCGGCGAAGGAGCGCGGTATCCCGATCCGTGTCGGGGTCAACAGCGGTTCGCTTGAGAAGGAGATCGTCGAGCGCGACCACGGAGTGACCGCGGAGGGAATCGTCGAGAGCGCGCTGCGCCAGACGGCCGTGATCGAGGATATGGGCTACGACAATCTGGTCATCAGCATCAAGTCCTCGGACGTCCTGATGTGCGCGAAGGCGCACGAGCTTCTGGCGAAGAAGACGGATCACCCGCTGCACGTCGGCATCACGGAGGCAGGGACGCTGCTGTCCGGGAATATCAAGTCCGCAATCGGTCTGGGACTGATCCTGTCGCAGGGGATTGGAGATACGATCCGCGTCTCACTGACCGGTGATCCGCGCGAGGAAGTGAAGTCCGCAAAGCTGATCCTGCGCACACTGGGGCTGCGAAAGGGCGGGATCGAGGTGGTTTCCTGCCCGACCTGCGGGCGCACGCGCATCGATCTGATCGGGCTGGCAAACCAGGTGGAGGAAATGGTCGAGGACATTCCGCTGGATCTTAAGGTGGCTGTGATGGGCTGCGTTGTGAATGGACCGGGCGAGGCGAAGGAGGCTGATATCGGCATCGCCGGCGGCATTGGAGAAGGGCTTCTGATCAGGAAAGGTGAGGTGGTCCGCAAGGTGCCGGAGAGCGAGCTCCTGAATACGCTGAGGGATGAACTGCTTCACTGGGAAGCGCGGGAAGGCAGACAGTGAAAGATTTTTCGCCTCTTTATTTTGTGCAATTGTTTGCACAAAAGCTTTTATATGAAAAAAGCAGAAGAATTTCCTGCAAAATTTTCGAAAACAATTGACTTATACTGATAATTATTGTATAATTTCCGTGATTTTATGAACACAATATGGGAATGAGACGGCACGAAGTGAGATATGCCGATCACACTGGCATAAGCATCCCGGCATGACGGGAGAAGAGGCAGCAGGGGGTCGGGACTTATGCCTTGTGTTCATATAAAAAGAGAGTGCTTGGAAAACAGGGCGAAGAGACCATCTTGCGGTGTATTTGCAGTGAATTCCGGGCACTCTCTTTTTTGCTATGCAGGACTTTCTTCAAGGGATAAGGAGAAAGCAGCGCGGCGGCGCCGATTTCAGGAATAATTCAGCACAGCTGGATCCCCATGATCCTGCAGGCCCGCGTTCCGATCACGGCGATATCCCGGTAGACGGCAGGAGAGGCTTCGATCGAACCGTCGCTGAGCTGACACACGTCGAGGACGTCTCCTGTGCGGGCGTCCAGCAGGTACAGATACCCGGCGCAGCTGCAGTAGAGCACGCGGCCGCTGCCGTCGGAATTGTAGACGCAGACCGGAGAGGACCAGGCGTAATAGGCTTTGTGTTCCCAGACAATTTCGCCGGTGCTTCGATTCAGGCAGGCGAGCACGCCGTCATACATGCCCCCTGTGCGGGAGACCGTGACATAGAGGAAGTCGGAGAGATCATATTTGCCGACCGCGATGGTCGACTGTACGCCGCCTGACACGCCGTCGATCGTGTAACATTCGTAATCCGTCTGCCAGACGATCTCACCGTTTTCCGCGTCGATCTTCCAGATCGGAACCGTCGCGGAGGAAGAGCTTCTCCAGCCGAGGTGGAAGGAGGTGCTGACATAGAGATACAAATGTCCGTCTTCAAAAGCGAGGACAGGTGTGGAATTTGTATCGTCCAGTGTATCCTGTACCCAGACAAGCTGCAGCGTGTTCAGATCCAGGCACATGAGATTGCCGCCGTTGTCTGCGATGAACAGATATCCCCTGTATACGGCGGCGCTCGTCTCCATCCCGACCCAGTAGGAACCGATCGAAGTTCTCACGCCGCTGTAACGCCACTTGACGACCGGGTCGGGCGCGATGGAGAGCGCGCCGGCTGTCTCGTCGTAGACCGTGTTGAGCTTCATCAGATAGAGAATCCCGTTCTCGCCCGGATAGATCAGCGTGTCTGTCTCTGCGTCCACGAGAGCGGAGGAATCAAAATAGCTTAGGGAACCGCGCAGGGAGAAGGGGTCGTTGTTCCCGAAGGTCATCATGACGCTGCAGTCCAGCAGATTGACGATGAAGACACGAGCCGTACCCTCGCTGCTGTCGTAGCCTGCTCCCAGGTACAGGATCGGATATCCGCGCGGATCGAGAGCCCCGCTTCCCTTGAAGGTGTAGCCGAGCCAGAGCGGATCACGCGTCTTTTCGCCGGTGCGAAGGTCAAGAAAATAGACATATCCGTCCATACAGGCGTAGATCACCTCGACGAGCCCGTCGTCCTCCTTTGCCGCATCATACATATTCATGTGTTCTTTTGCCCCGCGCGGCCATTTCATCATCAGAGGCTGGCCGGTCCATCCGCTTCCGCTCCATGTCGCGTTCCCGTAGGTCAGGCCGCCGGTGGTCTGTGTCCAGATGCCGGACATCGTGTCGACGGACATCTCTGCGAAACCGTAAGAGGGGCTGTTGCGGAAATTGTCGCCGCGGAAGGTCACGATGCCCTCTGCGCTGGTGTAATCTTCGCCGGGATCAAAGCTGATCTCGGAAACAGGGGAATATTCTGATACGCTGTCCAGGATCGTGCCGTTCACTTCCACTTCAGTGAATTCGATCAGGCGGTCCGGATCAGTCGTGTCTGTGCAATAAGGATAAAATTCCGGATCGGGGGTCTCTGTCTGAATCTCCTCGGCGAGAGCCAGAGAGGTATCCGCTTCTGTCTCCGACTCGGTATCCGCTTCGGATCCTGTCTCTGTTCTTCCTGATCGGTGTGAGAAGCTGATCCGGCCGGAGGCAATGCCGGAGACCAGTGTGATGGGATCGGTCTCCTGATAAATGCAGACAAATGTCAGGGCAGCGCACAGCAGCAGAAGGACGCATCCCGCTGCGAGCAGGGAAACGCGCAGCGCGCGCGATCCTGTCCGCGCGGATGTCCCGGACTGCCGCGCCTTGTCGTTGTAGCGGCTGAACTGCCTGTCATAATCCTGTTCTGAAGACGTTACAGATTGTCCGGCTTTGTCGGCGTAGCGGCTGAACTGCCTGTCGTAATCCTGTTCTGAAGACGTTACAGATTGTCCGGCTTTGTCGGCGTAGCGGCTGAACTGCCTGTCGTAATCCTGTTCTGAAGACGTTACAGATTGTCCGGCCTTGTCGGCGTAGCGGCTGAATTGTCTGTCGTACTCTGTATCTGTGGACATGTCATCTGCTCCATGTATCATTGTGAGAAAAATGTTGAATATTGGAATACCATGATAAATTATAGTATCAATGCAGGACACTGACAAGGTTTTTGTGAAATTTGAGATTATTTGTGTCTGCGCGCGGGCAGCTGCCGAAGCGGTTCAGCTGTGCGTCAGATAGAACACCGCGAGCTGCGTGCGATCCCGCAGATCAAGCTTTGCAAGGATCGCGCTCAGGTAATTGCGCACGGTTCCTTCACTGAGATACTGGGATTCCGCGATCTCACGGTTGCTTTGCCCCGCAGCCACAGCCTTGACGATAGCCAGTTCCTTTTCCGAGAGCCGGAATTCGCGCAGATCCGGATCCCTGTGACCGCAAAGAAGCTCCGGAAGGCGGCCGGTGATCTCGGTGCCGAATACGGTCTGTCCGTTGTACACAGCCTTGATCGCCGGGATCAGATGGCTGTAATCCTGTTTCAGGAGGTATCCCTTTGCCCCGATCTTCAGAGCTCTGACGATATACTCGTCGTCTGAGAAAGTTGTGAGGAGCAGAATTTTCGCGTCCGGGTATTTCGACAGGATCGCCTGGGCGGCCGCAAGGCCGTCCGTATCCTTCATGCGAATGTCCATCAGAAGGATGTCGGGTCGCAGCTGATCGTAAAGGGAGACCGCGTCGCTTCCGGAGGCGCCGACGGCCGGCACGCGAAGTTCCGGGTCGGCTTCCAGGATCGTCTTCAGTGCGGTAGTGACCAGAAAGTCGTCGTCGATCAGTATGAGATTCATATGAATTCCTTCCTTTCCTGTTTCTTATATCCGGGATTTCCCGGCAGGATTGTCAATTATCTGTACAGACTATGTGAAACGAGACACGAGACGTATCAGGTATGTGGAATCGTAATATAGATGCGGAAGCCGTTTGCCGACTGGATGCTCAGGTTTCCGTTTAAGGCGTTCACGCGGGCACGCATATTTTCAATCCCGATACCGTGGGACTCCTTCCGGACAGTGCCGAATGCCGTTCCGTTGTCCTGTATAACAAACTGATAAAAGCCGGGATGCTCGATCGCTGTGATGCCTGCTTCGGTCGCGTTGCTGTGCCGGGAAATATTGACGAGCGCTTCCTTCGTGATCGCGATGAGGCTGTACCTGAGCTCACGCGGCAGATCGGGCGACATCCGGTATTGCAGGCGGACCGGACAGAAATGAAAGTCGCGGATCATGGACTGAAGCGATTCCTCAAGATTTACGGAGCTGTCGTGCAGATCGTGCACACTGCTGCGGATGCTGTTCATCGCGTCGTCAAGCGTGTCACCGAGCTGTGCGAGCGGATCTTCGACTGCCGGATCGTGCTGTACGGTTCGGATCGCGCCGAGCATCAGGATCGCGCGGGTCAGCAGATGACCGACGTTATCGTGGATCTCTCTTGCGATCCGGTTGCGCTCTTGCAGTGTGGCAGCGTAGATTTCACTGTCCTGTTTTTCGCGGAGGGAGCGGTTGCGTTCTCTCAGCAGGAGCTGTATCTCTGTGCCGTCATCCTTCGTCTTCAGAAGCTGCCTGTGCAGGAGAAGGATGCGATCCGTCTTTTGACGAAGAAGTACTGAGACGGCACAGCCGGAGAGAATCAGGAGAAACTGATAGCGCAGAGGAAGGAACGGATGCGGCGCGCCGAAGCTTTTTCGGAAGAAGGCGCAATAGAAAAGACTGCAGGGTGCAATCACCGGCTTTTGACTGTTTTTGCCGTCTTCCGGCGGGCAGAGAGGAAACCAGTCGTAAGAGACGAGCGGGAGAAAGACGCAAAGCTCCGGAGAGAGGAACTGAAGCGCTCCGTATCCGGCAGACAGAAGCTGTTTCGCGCGGCGGTCGGGAAACACAGGCAGGATGGCGCTTACCGTGACCGCGAGAAAAGCGGCGAATACATTTGACGGATTGATTCCATGAAACGGAAAAGCCAGAAGGCAGAAGCAGAAGAGTATGCATTTGTCGATCAGATAGGGCATAATCCTTGCCTCCCGGGATCTTCCTTCCGCTATGCTTTGCAATGACAGGCGATGCCGTGCGATCCGGACAAAAGACGGAAGGATGTTATGAAATATCGTAACATATGATTTTGAGAAAATCAAATGACATTTGTCATCTGCTTCGCTGACATTCGGCACTAAAAAATGTAAAAAAAACATGTTATACTGGCTGTGAAAAATGTGACAGTCCCAGGGCGCGGGCAATTCGGTGCGGGTACGGCCGGGCAACAGACGCATCCGGTGAGCAGATACCGCGCGGGTGAGGAGGAAGGCATGATCCATATCAAAAATCTTGTGAAACGCTACGGGCAGCTGGTCGCACTCGACCATTTTAGCCTTGACATTCAGGAGGGAGAGATTTTGGGCCTGCTCGGACCGAACGGCTCCGGGAAGACGACGGCGATCAACTGCCTGCTCGCGCTCCTGAAATATGACAAAGGAGAGATCGCGGTGTTTGGGCGGGAGATGCTCCCGGACAGCTATGAGCTGAAGCGGCAGATCGGCATCGTCCCGCAGAATGTGGCGGTGTTCGATCAGATGACGGTCTGGGAGAACATCGATTATTTCTGCGGACTGTATGTGACGGATAAGGCAAAACGAAAGGAGCTTGTGGAGGACGCGATCCGTTTCGTCGGACTGGAGGAGTATCGGAAGACGATGCCGAAAAAGCTCTCCGGCGGACTGCTGCGCAGGCTCAATATTGCCTGCGGGATCGCGCACCGGCCGAGGCTCATCATCATGGACGAGCCGACCGTCGCGGTGGATCCGCAGAGCCGCAACCGGATCCTCGAGGGAATCGTGGAGCTGAACCGGGACGGTGCGACGGTGATCTACACCTCTCATTATATGGAGGAGGTCGAGCAGATATGCAGCCGCATCGTCATCATGGATCACGGGCGCGCGATCGCGTCCGGCACGACCGAGGAGCTCAAGCAGATGATACGGACGGCAGAGACCGTGACGATCGAGGGCATTTCACTGACAGAGCAGCAGCTTCATGCGATCCGTGAGCTTCCGCATGTCTTTCAGGCGGAGCTTTCGCAGGAACACGCCCTGATCGCAAAATGCACGAGCGGGCGGCACAACCTGATCCGCATCCTGAACTGTCTGCAGGAGCAGGAGATCCCGTTTGGACGCGTCTACTCGGCGCCTCCGACGCTGAACGATGTATTTCTGGAGATCACGGGCAAGGAATTGCGAGACTGAAAGCTGTGTATTACAGATGACCACCGGAAGGCCTGTGAGACCAATCCACGGCTTGTCTGAGTGAGAAAATGAGGAGGAAATGATGGGACGTTTGTATCGATATAGCGTGCTGCAGACGCTGCGCAATCGCGAGAATATGTTCTGGACGCTGGTGTTTCCGATCATCCTGGCGACGCTTTTCCATGTCACGTTCGGCAGCAATCAGACGGAGAACATGAAACCGATCCCGGTCGCGGTCGTGGAGGGTGGAAACCAAATATTTGAGACGTTCCTGGACGGACTGGACGGGGAGACGCTTGCCCTTGACCGGATGGACGACAAGAAAGCGAGGGAAGCCCTGGAGAACGGTACGGTGAATGGGATTTTTTACAGTGAAAAGGATCCTTCGCTCACGGTCGCCGGGACGCAGATCAATGAGAGCATCCTTGAGATGCTGTTGAACGGATACCGGCAGAATCAGGGCCTTGCGGAGACAATCGGTTCAAGGGATCCGCTTGGCCTTTTGAAGGCGTCAAAACAGATAGCGGAGCAAACAGATTTTATTGAGGCGATCGACGCGGGAGGCAGCACACAGGATTCTGCCCTCGACAGTTTCTTTTCTCTGATCGCGATGACCTGCCTCTATGGGGCGCTCATGGGTGCGGAGTCGGCGATGAGGCTGCGCGCGGATCACTCGGCGCTCGCGGTGAGACGCAGTGTCACTCCCACACAGCGGATCCGGCTTATTGTGAGCGAGATGCTTGCCATATTTACGGTTCAGTTCGCGAACATCTGTATTCTGCTCCTGTATCTTCACTTTGTGCTGGGAATCGGCATGGGACGGCGGTGGCCGCTGCTGCTCCCGATCTGTGCGCTCGGGACGCTCTGCGGAGTATCAGCCGGAATGTTTCTCGGTGGAACGAAGCTGAAGGAGGGTATGCAGATCGGTATTATCATTGCGGGTACGCTGTTTCTGTGCTTTCTCTCCGGCATGATGTATTCCGGGATGAAGGCGGAGGTCGAGCGCTCCGCCCCGATCGTGAACCGCCTGAATCCGGCCGCGCTGATCGCGGACGCGTTTTACAGCGTTTCGGTCCATGAAAATTTTTACCGCTACGGACGAAGCCTGCTGCTTCTGGCGGCGATCACGCTTCTTCTGACTGTGGCGGCCTATCTCAGAATGAGGCGGGAGCGTTATGACAGCATTTGAGAGTTTGCCGTCAGAGTGGAAATGATACTACACGGATTGG
>CANQIW010000070.1 GCA_947624055.1 uncultured Lachnospiraceae bacterium | reverse complement strand
TTGTTTTACGTCAGGAAGGTCTCGAACTGACGTTGTTGATCTGCCGCAAAGCCCGTGTTTTCGGGCATTGCGACGATTGAGAGTATAACACAGGATCAAGCCAAAAGCAAGCTTTATCCAACAGATCATCTGTTTGATTTTGGAATTTGCAGATAGTCAAGCAACGCGCTTTCCAAAAGTCTGGAAAAATTCACCTTTTGCTCCTCCGCAATTCTTTTCAGCCATGCGGGAAGTGTAATGTTCGTTTTCACGCGCTCATTGTCCCGCTTCATTCTGTAGATATCCGGGTAAATTGTAACCGGCATCACAATCATCCCCTCAGTTATATCCTGAGGCAAGGATACAGATGGCGTCGGAATTTCCTCATCGTCACACTCCATGCCGTACACATGAAGGCTCGCGGCCTCCGCCGCCATTTGCTGTGCTTCCGCGAGGTTTTCCCCAAAGCTGAAACACCCCGGAAGATCCGGGAAAGAAATGCCATAGCTGCCATCTTCGCCGGGTTCCAGTACAGCAAGATAGGTCAGGTTTAACATCGGAATCGCTCCTTTCAGTGCAATAAATATTCGGCAGAAACTATTTTAGTCCCGCCTGCTTTAGTATGTTGTTGAGGGTTCCCGGAGGTATTTCTTTTTTTGAATGAATCGCTACAGTTACCCTTCCGGGCTTTATCGGGTGTTTAAGCTGCATGTGCGAGCCGTCCTGATCTACTGTATACCATCCATCTTTGTGGAGTATTTTTAGTATCTCTCGTGCATTCATGCCTTATCCCTCCCTTAAATACATTATACGCATAGATCATGCGTATGTCAAGCATTTTGCGCATAATCTATGCGTATATAAATGATAAATACAGAATGCACTCCCTGCCAGAGTGGTTTTTAATCCAAGAATTTGAAAATTCGTGAAAATCCCCGGAATCAAAATTGACAAATTCGTGAAAAGTATATATTTATTTACTGATCTTTATTTTCTTCACTGCTGAGTATTTTCCGTACACCTTTGCCCCGGTTGAATCTGTTTTATACGCTCTTACCTTGACAAAATAAGTCTTCTTTGTAAGACCCTTCAATATGGCGGAAGGTTTCTTCGTCATTATGGTCTGCACGTTTTTCTTCAGCTTCTTGTTCGTGCCATATACGATCTCATACCCTTCCGCCGCCTTTATCTTCTTGATCTTCAGAACGGCCTTTTTCTTCCTGCTGTTTTTCAGGGATGTGATTACAGCCTTTTTGAGGCTGATCTTCACCCACTCCGCATACAGCATCTTGCCGCTTGCCGCGGCCGCGTCAGTATCTTTGACCTTTTTTCTGGCTTTTTTATCTGAATACCAGTTCTTGACCTGATATCCTTTCCTTCCGACCGTCACCTTGCACTGCGCGGATATGCCGCTCCCATCCGCTGCGGCAGCCGTAATAAATACTACTCCAAAGTGCTTTCCTGTCACAGTTCCGTTCTCATCAACCAACGCAACCTTCAGATTGCTGCTCGACCATGTAACGGACTTGTCAGAAGCATCTGCCGGGGCGATGTCGGCCTTGAGCGTAATAGACTCGCCCTGCGCGACACTGGCAGCTTTATCAAGCGCAATAGAAGACACCGGTACCGCTGCCGGAGACACGCCTGTCCTGCCCTGGTCTAAATTCTGATCCGGACTCTGCCCCGCGCCGGAATTCGGATCCTGACCCTGATTCAGCTCTGTCCCAGAATTCCGCTCTGGTTTTACTTGAATTGTAACGGTTTTCTCCGGCTCATAAAAACCATTTTCCAATCCAATTATATGAGATGCATCATAAGATGTAAATACCTGCCTGTATTTCACCTTTATTTTGACAGTCCCTTCTCCTTTAAACCTTATCTGTTCAGATGCATTCAACGTATGTGTGAAATCACCATTTGATAATTCGATCAAATCCGCCCCACTCTCAATAATATATTCCGGCTGATAAACGATTGGAAAATAAACCGGTGAAACAACACCCGTACCATGTATTCTGTTCTCATAATACTCTATCTCGGATAATAAAGTATCCTTAACTGGTAGATTAGCTAAATCGGTATTCTGCAATTCTGCACATAATGTTATTGTATCCCCTGTCGTTACACTTTCCGGTTCATTTGTACTTATGACCGGTTCTTCTATAATTACCGTATATGGCTCTCCCAATGTCTGAACGACTTCTCCATTTTCTACGATAGCAGCCTGAAATGTTGCCGTTCCCGGATAGGATACGCCCATCATACTCATGTTATATAAAGCCGTGTCTGCAGGACGTAAAAACAGAGGATAACCGCCAATATACTTTACAAAATAGTCTGTCCAATTTCCAACTATACCTAAATGACTTGCGTTATCTTCCGAGATGTTGTGTACTTCCAAATAGCTCAATTCTGGTACGCCGCCCTCCCACAATCGCAATGAAGCCAACTGCTTTTGATAGAAATAAAAACCCAGCTTAATCCTTTTGGGAATATGCCATGTGAGATCTCCGGACACGGTCGGTCTATCACCATAAACATATACATGCCCGCCTATATAACAATAGTCTGTATTTTTCAGATATAACCCAATATTGCAATCGCCTTCTCCCACAGCGGTAACAATACCGTTTGAATCAACTGTCGCTACCGTTTCATCGGATGAAACCCAAGACAAATACTCATCAGGAAGACCATAGTTACCATTTACATCCTGCAATGTCCTCACCAGCGCCTTTCCTCCGTTCAGCATCGCCAACCACGGCCATAAATTATGAAAATCTATATAACGGCCAGAAGGAATAATATTTACTAATTTTCCTGTAGGAACCGTCCCTGACGAAACAATTTCTTCGTTTTCCACATGATACCATTTTTCTGTAGAATTCTCCGTAAACTTCAAAACCTCTGATTTGTTAAGTATCGTATTTCCGCCAAAATTATCTGAATTTATACTGGTTAAACTTGAAGGTAATACAATATCTCCCTCAAACATACATAAGCCTGTGTCCCAACCATCTTCATCCATCTGATTAAATGCCGCTTTTCCAATACTGATCAGTCCTTCTGGCAGTGTCAAACTACCAGAGAAGCCGCAAGAAGAAAATACATTGGCTGCAAAATTATCAGGTATCCTTGTCCACCCCTCCGAGAACTCCAATCCGTCTGTAAAATTGCAGCCATAAAAAGCATCTTCCCCTACATTCAATAATTCTCCCTGCAAAGTCAATTTAGTAAAGCCACTGCAATATTCAAATGCGTAACCCCCTATACTCGTTACACTTTCTGGTATACTCAGATTGCCTGTAAAACCACTACAGCCGTCAAATGCACTGATCCCTATACTCGTTACACCTTCTGGTATAGTCAAGTTTCCTGTAAAACCACTGCAGCCATAAAATGCACTATTTCCTATGCTCGTTACAGGATATCCGTTAATACTATCTGGTATAACCAGCTCTTCTTCCTCCGTTCCTTTATACCTAGTTATCTCGGCAGTCCCATCTTCCAGCACTACATATGAAAACCCATTCTCTTCTCCTGTCCCATCTGCTTCTAACTCAACTGCCGATACGGTATCCACTTCCTCCATGTCGATAATCTCTATGTTATCTGCAGACTCTTCCAGGATGTCAGAAAAATCTTCTGTTTCCGTCTCGTCGTTCGTTTCCATTTCTTTTTCCAGAATCTGTTCCGTTTCCTCTTCTGCATCTTCCAAAGGTTCTGTTGTATCCTGCGCAGACACTTCCTCGGAAAGCTCTGCCGAGTCCTGCTCGGTCTCAGTATATTTTGTCTCAATACCTTCCGTTTCAGCATAATTCTTTTCTGCAGCATCCTCCGCAAAACCCTGCATCGGAGCTACTGTCACCATAAGCGCCACTGCCATAGCCACACTGATCTTTCTTTTCATTTCCATTGCCTCTTTTCTTTCATTGAATCCCGCTGTATTGAACAGGTGCCTTTTATTGCTTCTTTCTTCCTTTGCCCTTTCCCATGCGTATATACCAGAAAACCTTCTTTCGCATCCGTACATAAGGATTCTTTTTTATTTTCCTCCCCATGCAACTCCTCCTTTAATTTCTGCCAAGGCAATCATCTGGATATATTTGCTATCTCCTCTTTTGTCAGACGTACCCATGTATAAAAATCGATAACTGTCTGCATAATACATTTAAATTGTTAATATTATACAACTTTATAACATAGTGTTCAACATATTTACCAGCTCATCCATTTTATTTTTGCAATCTTATGTATACATTATATATTCTGTACATCATTCATGCAAGAATAAGTTTTCCTTTATAATTGCAAAAAAGGAAAGGTGGAAAATCATGGTCCGGCTGCGTGTACTGGAGATCTTAAAGGAACAGAATCATACAAAGTACTGGCTGTACAGGCAGATGGATTTAAGCTACCAGAATTTCAACCGCATGGTCACCAACCAGACCAGCTCCATCCGCTTTGAGAACCTCGATACCCTGAGTACCTTGCTTAATTGTCCGGTCGGTAATCTTTTTGAAAAGATAGAGGACAGTGAAGACTAATTATTATATGTACAAAGCGAAAAAAACAGGCTATAATACCTAAGTAAGAACCTTATTTTATACTTAAAAATGACGCCTGAAGATATTAAGCCATATTTCAGAGTCTTATGTTGAACAGGAGATGTAATATATGGTTGTAGTTCAAGGTGTTTATGAGAATGGCCAGATACAGTTAGCAGAGGCAGCTCCTATGGAAAAAGCAAATGTGATCGTAACTTTTCCAAAACACAACGCTGCAAAAAATGAAAAACCAAATCAGCTATCCCGAAAATTGTTTGATGGATTTACAGGAAGTCTCGACAGAATAATTGATGAAAAGGAAGAATTAGAGGACGCAAGAAATGAAAAATATGGGGTCTAAAAAAGTTCAGATGCTGTCTGAACTTTTTTATTACTAATCTAATTAATTATGCTCAGTAGCATCGGCGAAAGCAGCTTGCGCTCTGCGAAATACCTGTTCAGATGCTACAACGTTGACAGCCAAAATTTGAAAATTCGTGAAAAATCCGTGGTATAAAATTGACAAATTCGGGAAAATGTAATGATAAACATGGCCGCCTGTTTATAAAACCAAAAGCACCCCTGAAAGCAAGAGTGCTTTTGCAAGAAATTATATATCCAGTTTTCAACTCCTCATACTTTTTAGCAAAGCAGGAGCCTGTTTACAGGCAGATCCACTGCATACCGGCATCCAGATCCACCTCGCGGCTCTCTCCATCGTCGTCGTACAGCTCGTACCTCGCGCCGCGTCCGGCAAAGTGAACCAGTTCCAGCTCATCCCAGTCCACATCCGCCACCTTCTCGCCTCCCTGCGCGAGCGGAAGAATGTGTCCCTTGCGGATAAACAGCACGATCTCATCGAGCGGAATTTCCACGTAATGATGCCCGGCCGGCAGAACGGTCTCCTCGACGATCTGTGCCTCCCGGAAGCGCACAAGCTTCATCTCCTCCGGCAGATACACCGTCCTGCCGACCGCGTTTTGCTCGTACACCGGCGCGATCATAATGCTCTCGCCGATCAGCAGCTGATCCTCCACACGCCGCGCGATCGGATCCTCCGGCCACACGAAACCGAGCGGTCGCGCGTACATGCCGTCCGTCAGCGCCGCCTTCATAAACTCACTGTAGAGATACGGCAGCAACCGGTAGCGCAGCGCCACAATGTTCCGGAAATCCTCCGTATCCCCAAGCGCGTACAGCTCCTGCCGTCTGGTTCCCATCGCGGAATGGTTCCGCAGCAGCGGCAGAAAGATTCCAAACGCCAGCCAGCGCAACAACAGATCCCGCGTGCAGTCCATGCCGAAGCCTCCGATGTCCGCACCGACATACAGGAAACCGCACATGTTCAGTGACGGCATCATTTTCAGATTCATGAGCAGATGCGACCACCACGATTTGTTGTCGCCGGTCCAGATGCCGCCATAGCGGTGCATTCCTATGTAGGAAGCGCGGGAAAACAGCAGAATCCTCTTATCCGGCTCTAACTCCTCGAATGCCTCTCCTGCCGAGCGCGTCATGTAATAGCCGAACAGGTTGTGTACCTTGTCGTGGCGCACCTTCTGTCCGCGGAAATTGTGGTAGAAGCTTCGATAATCCTCCTCATTGTTTGAGAGGGCAAGAGGTATGTGCTGGAATCCAAAGAAATCATCCACACCCATGTTTCTTCCCCGGTACTCTCCCATCCTGTCAAACAGATCATTCAGCCGCTTCTCCGAATAAAAGAGCGCCGGCTCGTTCATGTCGTTCCAGAAGCCCTCGATGCCCATATCAAGCAGCAGCTTATATTTCCGCCCGAACCAGTGCCCGGCCTCGCTGTTCAGCATATCCGGGAGCAGGCATCTGCCGGGCCACACGCCGACGACAAACTCTTTCCCATCCGCGTCCTTGCAGAAAAATCCATTTGCGACGCCTTCTTCATAGACGTCGTAGCCCTCCTCGATCTTCACTCCGGCGTCGATGATCGGGACGAGCCGGACGCCCTGTTCCTTCAGCTCCTCAACCAGCTCCTCAAAATCCGGAAACGCCTCGCGGTCAACCGTGAAATCCTTGTACCGCTCCATATAGTCGATATCCAGATAGATCATATCCAGCGGAAGATGCTGTTCGCGGTACTGCCGCGCCACCTCGCGCACCTCCTGCGAGGTCATATAGCTCCATCGGCTCTGTCCGTATCCGAACGCCCATTTCGGAGGTATGTAGCTTCTTCCGATCAGGCGGCGGAATTCGCGCACGATCCGCTCCGGGGCGGAAATGCTCTGCCCGGTCGCTCCGGTCTCCAACCCCGCACACTTTTGCTCTGTGTACTCCTGCTCTGTATCTTCCCTTTCTGCGCACTCATTCTTCGCACGTTTCTTCTCCGTACACTCTTTCTCTGCGCGCCTTTGCTCCGGCGCTTCAATCACATACAGCTCGAACGCATTATCTTCCACCGTAATCCGCAGCTCATCATATTTCGTATAACCGACATCAAAGGTCACCTTTGCCGGCGTGTCAATAAACAGCCCGAACGTCTCTTTTCCATCGATCAGGAGGAAATTGTGGGCGCCGTACAGCGAGTGCATATCCTCATGGTGGTGCGGATTATCCGTGCAATCGCTCACATAGATCCAGCCGCGCTTATTGATGCCTCGCACGTTCTCGCCAAGCCCGTACACGATGTCGTCATTGTCCATGCAAAAAGACAATGACTCCCCATCCCACGAAAGATAGGGGCTCTGCGTCCCGAACGCAGCATCCGTCCCCTTTCCATCCTTCATGCTGATACTCTCATTGTCAGCCTTGCCCGCGCACAGCTGCACCGCCTGCGGCTTCTCAAGCACAGCCTCCGTCTCCAACGGATTCCCAAACACAAATCTTCTTATCATCTGCTTTTCTGCTCCTCCCTGCTCTCCAGCCGGTTTCTCTTGCATCCCGGATTTAACTCCTGATATATTTCTGTTTACTGCTATTAGGCTCCGAGGTTTCGCATAATATTGCAATAACGCATTTGCTTTTTAAACATCCAGTTTAATTGTGACAGCATCGTCATCAGCTTCACCACTGACTTCACCGCCAACTTCGCTGTCAGCTTTACCACTTGCCTCAAATGGGATTCATTCTATAACCAGAGATTATTTTGAAGTTTTAGTCTCCGTCCGCTGCCGCACGATCTCATACATCAGCACGCCCGCGGCCACGGACGCGTTCAGCGAATCGATATTTCCTTTCATCGGGATTGCCGCGGCAAAATCACACTTCTCGCGCACGAGACGGCTGACGCCCTCGCCCTCACTGCCGATCACCAGACCGATCGGCCCGGTCAGATTCTGGCGGTACATCGGCTCCGCATCCATGTCTGCGCAGACGAACCAGATGCCCTCCTTCTTCAGCTCCTCGATCGTGTTCCCGAGATTTGTCACCCGCGCCACCGGCGTATAATTCAGGGCCCCCGCAGATGTCCGTGCGACCGTCGCAGTCAGCCCGACCGCCCTCCGCTTCGGGATGATGACGCCGTGCGCGCCCGCCAGATTCGCCGTGCGGATGATCGCGCCAAGGTTGTGCGGATCCTCGATATCGTCCAGCAGGATCAGGAACGGATCCTCGCCCTTTGCCTTCGCCGCCGCCAGGATATCCTCCACGGAGGCATATTCATACGCCGCCGCGTAGGCGATCACGCCCTGATGCTTCCCGGTCGGCGAGATCTGATCCATGCGCTCCTTTGCGACAAAATCCATCACCGTGTCGTGCTTTCTCGCCTCGCGTTTGATCGTCTGGATCGGACCGTCCTGACACCCATCCTGGATCAGCAGGCGGTCGATGGTCTTTCCTGAGCGGAATGCCTCGATTACGGCATTTCTGCCTTCGATAATGCGCGCGTCCTCACCGTCTGTTCCTCTCAATCTATCTTCCATACCTTCTCCTTCCTGAATGACATTCGTGTTTAATGTGTGTTTGCCGTGGCATTGACCAATCCCTGCAAGGGCGTCCGGGATATCGATATCATAATGAACTATACACGAATTCATCACATACATTCCAATCCCCGCGCAACCAGCTCGTTCAGCCGCTCATACTCCCGCTTCAGATACAGATACCCGATGAGCGCTTCGAAACCCGTCGCGGCAAGATATTCCTCCATGCTCGCGTTCTTCGCCTTCGTATACGGCTTGGCGTTGCGCCCGCGGCGAAACACTCCCGCCTCCTCCTCCGTCAGAAACGGCTGAAGTGCGGCGGCCATCTTCGCCTGCGCCCGCGCGCTGACATACACCGTCACCTTCTGGTGCAGCTTCTGTGTCTGGCAGTTCGCCTGTTTTACATAAATCGTCCGGACGATCAGCTCGTAGACCGCGTCTCCGATATACGCGAGCGTCAGCGGCGAATACATTTTCCAATCTTTGTCAGAAAGCCTGAATGTTTCATCCAGGCTTTCCGTAAACGACTTTATGCTCTTTTCCATTTGACTCCTTCTCTTGTGTCCAAAAGCGTGATGCCCTGTTCGAGCAGCTGATTGCGGATCTCGTCCGCGCGCGCGAAATTCTTCGCCTTGCGCGCCTCCTGGCGCTCCTGAATCAGCTTCTCGATCTCCTCGTCCAGAAGCTCCTGCTGCTCCTCAGCGATGATGCCGAGCACGTCGCAGAGCTTGATGATCTCATCGCGCACCGCCTGGATGAACGCCTTCGTGTTCTCAGAGGAAACGTTGCTGTTCGCATACTTGACAAGCTCAAAGATCGCCGCGATCGCGTCCGCCGTGTTGAAGTCGTCGTCCATCGCCTCGTCAAACTTCGTCTCAAACGCCATGACATTCGCGAGCTCCGCCTGCTCCTCCGCCGTCATGCCGGTGGTCTGTCTCGGAGCGCCGGTGGTTCCTGCCGACATACTCTGCACTGCCGGCGTACTGTTGTCTTTTCCCATATCCTGCCCTGCCAATGCGCTATCAGCTGCATTCCCCAGCAGATAACCGAGGTTGGACACCGCGTTGCGGATGCGCTCCAGTCCGTTCGCCGACGCCTCCATCAGCTCCGCGCTGAAATTCAGTGGGCTCCGGTAGTGCGCGCTCAGCATGAAGAAACGCAACACCTGCAGGTCGTACTTCTCGGAGATCTCTCGCACCGTGAAGAAGTTGCCAAGCGACTTGGACATCTTTCGGTTGTCAATGTTCAGAAACGCGTTGTGCAGCCAGTATTTCGCGAACGGCTTTCCGTTGCAGCACTCGCTCTGCGCGATCTCGTTCTCGTGGTGCGGGAAGATCAGATCCTCGCCGCCCGCGTGGATGTC
>CANQIW010000069.1 GCA_947624055.1 uncultured Lachnospiraceae bacterium | reverse complement strand
TGTAGTATGGCGTTTGAGAGCTTATCGGAAAAGCTTCAGAATGTGTTCAAAAATCTGCGCAGCAAGGGCAGGCTGACTGAGGCGGACGTCAAGACGGCGCTCCGTGAGGTCAAGATGGCGCTTCTGGAGGCGGACGTCAGCTTCAAGGTTGTGAAGCAGTTCATCAGCGCGGTGCAGGAGAAGGCGATCGGGCAGGACGTCATGAACGGCCTGAATCCGGGCCAGATGGTGATCAAGATCGTCAACGACGAGCTGGTGTCGCTGATGGGCTCCGAGACGACGGAGATCGCGCTGAAGCCGGGCTCTGAGGTGACTGTCATCATGATGGCGGGACTGCAGGGCGCGGGCAAGACGACGACGGCGGCGAAGCTCGCCGGAAAGTTCAAATCCAAGGGCCGCAAGCCTCTGCTGGTGGCGTGTGACGTGTACCGGCCGGCGGCGATCAGACAGCTCGAGATCAACGGCGAGAAGCAGGGCGTTGAGGTCTTCTCCCTTGGGGATAAGATCAGCCCGGTGGAGATTGCGCGGCAGTCGGTGGAATATGCGAAGGCGCATGGAATCAACACCGTGATGCTTGACACGGCGGGACGTCTGCACATCGACGAGGATATGATGCAGGAGCTGCAGGAGATCAAGCGGGCGGTGGACGTCGATCAGACGGTGCTCGTCGTGGACGCGATGACCGGTCAGGACGCGGTAAATGTGGCCTCGATGTTTGAGGAGAAGATCGGGATCGACGGCGTGATCGTGACGAAGCTCGACGGCGACACGAGAGGCGGTGCGGCGCTTTCCATCAAGGCGACCTGCGGCAAGCCGATCCTCTACGCGGGCATGGGCGAGAAGCTTTCCGATCTGGAGCAGTTCTATCCGGACCGCATGGCTTCCCGCATTCTCGGCATGGGCGATGTGCTTTCCCTGATCGAGAAGGCGCAGGAGAACATCGACGAGGAGAAGGCGAAGTCGATGGAACAGAAGCTGCGCAAGGCGCAGTTCGGCTTTGACGACTATCTGGAAAGCATGAACCAGATGAAGAACATGGGCGGGTTGTCCAGCATCATCAGCATGCTGCCGGGCATCGGCGGACAGATGAAGCAGCTCGAGGACGCGATTGACGAGAGCAAGATGAAGCAGGTCGAGTCGATCATTCTCTCAATGACGCCGCAGGAGCGCTCGAATCCGGATATCCTGAATCCTTCCAGGAAGCGCAGGATCGCGGATGGCGCCGGCGTCGACATCAGCGAGGTAAACAGGCTGGTGAAGCAATTTGAACAGGCCAGAAAAATGATGAAGCAGTATTCCGGCCTGCTCGGCGGCAAGATGGGTAAAAGAGGTAAGTTCAAACTTCCCTTTTAACATACTATGATGCGGGATCGTGCAGCGCGGGAGCAAAGCGGTCCGCAGGCGGTTTTTGACACGCACATCATAAGAGATCAAGCTAAGGAGGTGAAAGAGATGGCTGTTAAGATCAGACTGAGAAGAATGGGAAAGAAGAAAGCTCCTTTCTATAGAATCGTTGTAGCGGATTCCAGGTCTCCGAGAGACGGCAGATGTATCGAGGAAATCGGTACCTACAATCCGAGCGCTGATCCGAGCGAGTTCAAGATCAACGAGGAGCTCGCAAAGAAGTGGCTTGCGAACGGAGCCCAGCCGACCGAGGTCGTTGGCAAGCTTTTCAAGATTGCCGGTATCGAGAAATAAGACAGATGCTGCGGACCACGGGTATAGCGTTCTGCAGATAAAGGAATCGAGACACGCTATACCGGTTGACGGCAGCATACAGAGGTGAGCTGAATGAAAGAGTTAGTAGAAGTGATTGCGAAATCTCTGGTCGAGCATCCGGACGAGGTAACAGTTACTGAAAAGCAGAGTGGCAAGACGCTCGTGCTGGAGCTGAAGGTTGCGCCTTCTGATATGGGCAAGGTGATCGGCAAACAGGGCAGGATCGCGAAGGCGATCCGCTCGGTGGTGAAAGCCGCGGCATCCAGAGAGGATAAGAATGTAATAGTTGACATTATGTAGATACCAGGTTCAAAAGGCTTGCAGGATTTCGGGAGCACGCGGTGCGGAGAAATCCGTGGTATCTTAAGATGAAATCAGGGGGCTGTCGTATGACAGCCCTGAACTTTATAGCGTATCTGATAACATGGATTCAGTTTCGTTCGGAGGGCATATGGAGGATATGTTTCAGGTGGGCGTGATCTCGTCCACGCACGGGATCGCGGGCGAGGTGAAGGTCTACCCGACGACCGACGACCCGAAGCGTTTCAAAAAACTGAAGACTGTTCTGCTGGATACCGGAAAGGACATGCGGGAGCTCGAGATTGCCGGAGTGAAATTTTTCAAACAGATGGTGATCCTCAAATTCCGCGGCTATGACAGGATTGAGGATATACAGCCTTACAGGGGCAAAAGCCTTTATGTGACGCGCGAAAACGCGGTCAGACTGAAAAAGGACGAATACTTCATCGCCGACCTGATCGGGATGAAGGTGTACGAGGAAGACGACAGCTGTCTCGGTGAGCTGACGGACGTGCTGCAGACCGGGGCGAATGATGTATATGTGGTAAAAATGGGAAACGGAAAGGATGTGCTGATCCCGGCGATCCGGCAGTGTATTCTTGACGTGGACATAGAGGCGGGACGGATGAAGGTTCATCTGCTGGAGGGACTGCTTGAATGAATTATTACGTATTGACGCTGTTCCCGGAGATGATTGAGAACGGGATGAACACGAGTATCATCGGCCGTGCGATCGCCGGCGGGTATTTGTCACTGGAGACAGTAAACATCCGGGATTATTCACTGACCGGCAACGGCAGGATCGATGATTACCCATACGGCGGGGGCGCGGGTATGGTGATGCAGGCTGAGCCGATCTTCCGTGCGTATGAGGATCTGATCCGGCGAATCGAAAAGAAGCCGCGCGTCGTCTACCTCACGCCGCAGGGACGCGTGTTCGACCAGCGCATGGCGGAGGAGCTGGCGCGGGAGGAGGATCTGGTCTTCCTGTGCGGGCACTATGAGGGCGTCGACGAGCGCGTGCTCGAGGAGATCGTGACAGACCATGTCTCAATCGGGGATTATGTGCTGACCGGAGGCGAGCTCCCGGCGATGGTGATGATGGATTCCATCTCGCGTATGGTGCCGGGAGTCCTGAGCAATCAGGAGTCCGGGCAGTATGAAAGCTTTCAGGACGGGCTTTTGGAGTATCCGCAGTACAGCAGGCCGGAGGACTGGCGGGGAAAGCAGGTGCCGCCCGTGCTGCTGTCCGGCCACCACGGGAACGTGGATCGCTGGAGGCGCGACCAGTCGCTGTTTCGCACGCTGAAGAATCGTCCGGAGCTGCTTGCGCACGCGGAGCTGGACAAGAAAGACCGCAGATATCTGCAGAGTCTGCTGGATGAGGAAGGATCATCGGGGCTTACTGCGGAGGAAAAGAAGTTTTTGGCAAAACTTCTTGCATTTTAAAAGAAAGCATGATAAAATTAAACGCGTTGTGAGATGGAGACGGTCCTCTGTCACGGAATTTAAACGGCTGTATACAGCAAACAGTGCGATGTTCCGCGTTAAGAACGTCCGAAAACAAAAGGAGGAACACAATGAACGAGATTATCAAAAACATCGAGGCTGCCCAGCTGAAGGCAGAGGTGCCGGAGTTCAATGTCGGCGACACCGTCAGAGTCTACGGCAGGATCAAAGAGGGAAACCGTGAGAGAATTCAGGTCTTCGAGGGCATCGTGCTCAAGAAGCAGGGAGGAAGCGTGAGAGCGACCTTTACGGTACGCAAGAATTCGAACGGTGTCGGCGTCGAGAAGACATGGCCGCTGCATTCCCCGAACGTTGAGAAGGTAGAAGTCGTGAGACGCGGTAAGGTAAGACGTGCGAAGCTGACCTACCTGAGAGGACGTGTGGGTAAGAGAGCCAAGGTCAAAGAATTGGTGAAATAATGAATCGGTAGGGGCGTTGCAGAATCTGAAACATTTCTTTTGCAACGCTCCTTTTTTCATTGCAGAGAATCTATGAAGATCTGTCCGGAGAAGGGCTCTCTGCCTTTTATTATATCCAAGGAGCAGGACATGAGAAGGAAGCCGCGAGAACCGCAGGCTGTGAGCGAGATGGAGCTTACACAGCCGATGTCTATTCCTCAGAAAAAGAAATCAGTTGTGCGCAATATTCTGTTATGGACGTTCGAGATCCTGGTAGTTATCCTGTTTGCCTACGTGGTGGTCTATTTCTTCGGGCAGTCCCGCACAAACGTAGGGCAGTCGATGGATGTCACGCTGTCGGGAGGCGATACCGTGCTTCTGAATGTGATCGCGTACCAGCTTGGTTCACCCAAACGCGGAGACGTGATCTCGTTCAAGCCGAACGGCAGTACGACCGGACATTCGAGCATCAAGCGCATTATCGGGCTTCCGGGCGAGACGATACAGATCAAGGACGGTATGATCTATATTGACGGTTCGGTTTATCTGGAAAAGAAGAATTATCCGGCGATTACCAACCCGGGTATTGCCGCGGACGAGATCAAACTCGGTGAGAAGGAATATTTTGTACTCGGTGACAACCGCAATAACAGTGAGGACAGCCGATTCGGGGATGTCGGTCTTGTGAATTCGGATTATATTGAGGGCAAGGTCTGGTTCGTGCTCTCATCGCAGGGACACAGAGGCTTTCTGAAAGACTGAGGAGCGTGGGAAATACATGAACTATCAATGGTATCCTGGACACATGACAAAGGCCAGGCGCATGATGCAGGAAGATATCCGGCTGATCGATCTGGTCATCGAGCTTCTCGACGCCAGAGTCCCATATTCCAGCAGAAATCCGGATATCGACGAACTCGGGAAAAACAAGGCGCGGCTGGTTCTCCTGAACAAGGCTGATCTCGCGGACGGACGCCGCAACCGCATATGGGCCGAATATTTCCGGGAGAGGGGATGCCTGGTCGCGGAGGTTGACTCCAGAAACGGAGCAGGCATGAAACAGATTCAGGAGCTGATCCGGGAGGCATGCCGTGAAAAGACGGAGAGAGACCGGAAGCGCGGGATCCTGAACCGCCCGGTGCGCGCGATGGTCGCGGGGATTCCCAATGTTGGAAAGTCTACATTTATCAATACTTTTGCCGGTAAGGCATGCGCAAAAACGGGCAACAAGCCTGGGGTGACAAAGGGAAAGCAGTGGATCCGGCTGAACCGGAATGTAGAACTGCTCGACACGCCCGGAATACTCTGGCCGAAATTCGAGGATCAGGCCGTGGGACAAAAGCTTGCGGTGATCGGTTCGATCAGGGATGAGCTTCTTCAGGCGGAAGAGCTTGCGATGTGGATCCTGAATTTTCTGCGCGCACAGTATCCTGGAAATCTGCAGGAACGCTATGGTATTTCCGAGGAGGGTACGGATATTGATGTGTTCGGGAAGATTGCGGAGGCGAGGGGATGTCTGCAAAAGGGCGGACAACCGGATCATCAGAAGGCGGCCGGACTCGTGCTGGATGATCTGAGAAGCGGCAGACTCGGGAGGGTTACCCTGGAATTGCCGGAGCCATATGCCGCGCGGCAGACCTTTGGGGAATCGCGCGGGTCTGAAGGCGGCGAAAATGAGAATACAGAAATCACAGGCTGCAGTCGGCAGCAGGACGCCTTGCACGAATAAACAGGGGATCGCAAAGGCAGAAAGAAAACGGAGGTGTGAAGGAAACATGCAGGAGAAACAGAACGGACAGAGAGAGGCCGAGAAAAAAGAGGAAACGCTTGACATAAAAAAAGAGATCATGAGCTGGATATTTTATATTTTATTTGTGGTTGCCCTGACTTACCTGATCATTCATTTTGTCGGGCAGAGGACTGTGGTGGACGGCAGATCCATGGAAGACACGCTGCATAACGGCGACAATCTGATTGTAGAGAAGCTTTCCTACCGTTTTGGGGATCCGAAGAGATTTGACATCATTGTTTTTCCGCCGAAGGGATCGCCGAAGGAATTTTATATCAAACGGATCATCGGTCTGCCTGGTGAGACCGTACAGATCGATGAAGAAGGGACTATTTATATTAATGGTGAAGTGCTTGAGGAGAATTACGGCAAGGAGACGATCCTGAATCCGGGAGGCGCGGCCGAACCGATCACGCTGGGCGACGACGAGTATTTCGTGCTTGGAGACAATCGCAACAACAGCCGCGACAGCAGGGACAGGGAACATGTCGGGAACATCAAGAGAAAGGACATTACCGGCAGGGCATGGGTGCGCATCTGGCCGTTGTCTGATCTTGGATTTTTGAAGCATCAGTAAACGCGGTCCGACCCGGTCCCGGGAATACAATACATCAATGATACGGTGGTGAGAAAGCTTGCGCCAGAAGAAGAATAAAAAGAAAAAAAGTGTAATCCGGGAATTCGTTTGCTGGATCGTTTTTCTTGCACTTCTGTTTGGGGCGGTTTTCCTCATCGTGCATTTTGTCGGAGAGCGGACGGTCGTGAGCGGAGATTCGATGCGTCCGGCGCTTCTGGACGGCGACAATCTGATCGTGGATAAGATCTCCTATCGTTTTTCCGACCCGAAGCGTTTTGACATTGTTGTATTTCCGTTTCAGTACCAGGATGAGACTTTCTACATTAAGCGTGTGATCGGGCTGCCCGGAGAAACGGTGCAGATTCAGGATGGGGAGATCTACATCAACGGTAAAGCGCTGAAGGAATCCTTCGGTTATGAGGAGATCCGCAATCCGGGATTTGCGTCTTCGGAGCTTACGCTCGGCGCTGACGAGTATTTTGTACTCGGCGATAACCGGAACAACAGCCGGGACAGCAGGGAGCCGAGCGTCGGGATGATTCCCAGAGATAAGATCATCGGCAGGGTCTTCCTGCGCATCTGGCCGCTTGACAGAATCGGTTTGGTTGAGTGAAAACGTCAAGAAGGGCGCAGAGATGGCTGATCGCATTTCAGAAGGGGACAGGGCGCCTGCGGGCTGTGAACCCGGGGCGCGCGGGGACAAAGAATTATGAAAAGTATCAATGAGATCAAAGCTGAATTTGCTCAGGCCGGTGACGGAGAGCTTTTGGCGTTGTTCGACAGGTATGCGGACGATGCGAGGGCGGGCGTTGCCGGCCTGATCGCTCAGTACCGGAAAAAACTGGAAAGACTGGAGGCGGAGCGCAGGCGGCTCGACGCAATGCGGCGCTATGAGCGGGAGTATGCGCATTACGGCCTCATCTGCGGGATCGACGAGGCCGGGCGGGGACCGCTGGCAGGGCCGGTGGTCGCCGGTGCGGTCATTTTGCCGGAGGACTGTGAGATCCTGTATCTCAATGACTCCAAGCAGCTCTCTGAGAAACGCAGGGAGGAGCTTTTTGACGAGATTAAAGAGAAGGCAATTGCCTGGGGGATCGGGATGGCCTCTCCGGCGCGTATCGACGAGATCAACATTCTGCAGGCGACATACGAGGCGATGCGTAAGGCTGCGGATGCGCTTGATCCGGCGCCGCAGATCCTCTTAAACGATGCGGTGCGCATTCCGGGCATAGAGCTGCCGCAGGTGCCGATCATCAAGGGAGATGCAAAAAGCCTTTCGATCGCGGCGGCGAGCGTGCTGGCGAAGGTTACGAGGGACCGGCTGATGCGCGAATACGACAAGGTCATGCCGGAGTATGGCTTCGCCGCGCACAAGGGCTACGGCTCCGCGGCGCATATTGAGGCACTGAAAAAGTACGGACCGTCCCCGATCCATCGGAGGACGTTTATCGGGAATTTTGTGTGAATGAAAGTTTTTGAATGAGTTGCGTCAGCACGACCGGTGAGAAGATGGAGGCCTTGTGCGGACGAAAGCCATTGAACGTTTCGTGGAATCCTCGCGGAGAGGGTTTGCTGCGAAAAATGATCCAGGCATACATTGGTGGAAGATAAGGGATTGATCATATTGTGAATAAGCGCAGCATCGGGAATCAATATGAACAGAAAGCGGCGCGGTATCTTGAGGAACAGGGCTACCGGATCCTGGAGAGCAATTACAGGTGTAAGCTGGGAGAGATCGATCTGGTCGCGCGTGACAGGGAATACCTTGTGTTTGTCGAGGTGAAATATCGCGCGGACGGACACAGCGGGTATGGATACGAGGCGGTGGATGGAAAGAAACAGCGCAGGATCGCGCGCGCCGCTTCCTGGTATCTTTATGAGAAACATATCGGAGAAGGGCAGCCCTGCCGCTTTGACGTTGTATCGTTTTTGGGAGAGGAGATTACTCTGGTGCGGGATGCGTTCCAGACGTGAGGATCCTGCAGGAGGGCGGACGAAAGGATTTTTCGTTTTTATGACAGGGAGGTCTGCGAAATGACGCTGGTGAGAAAAGCAGGAAGACGTCTGCTTCAGGAAAACAGAAAAGAAGGAGTGCTGTATTTCACTTTTCCGCAGCTTAGTGCGCAGCGGGGCTTCGTCCATGGCTTCAGCAGCCGCGTCGGAGGAGTGAGCCGGAATGAATTCGCGGAGATGAACCTGAGCTTCACCAGAGGCGACGATCCGGAATGCGTCAGGGAGAACTACCGCAGGATCGCGGCTGCGATCGGCTTTGACGACCGCTCGATCGTATGCTCGGATCAGACCCATACGAACAATGTCCGGGAGGTTACGAGGGCGGATCGCGGAAAGGGGTATCTGCGGCCGCGCGATTATACGGATGTAGACGGGCTGGTGACAAATGAGCCGGACGTAGTGCTCGCGACTTTTTTTGCGGACTGTGTGCCGCTGTATTTCGTGGATCCGGAGCACAGGGCGATCGGCCTGTCACATTCCGGATGGAAGGGAACGGTCAGCGATATAGCCGGCGTCACTGTGCGGATGCTGCAGGAGAAATACGGTTCCAGGCCGGAGGCGCTGCTTGCGGCGATCGGACCGTCGATCTGTCAGGACTGTTATGAGGTGAGCGAGAATGTGATCGAACAGATCCGCGAGAATTATGCGGAAAAGCTGTGGCCGTGTCTTTTTTATCAAAAAGAAAACGGCAGGTACCAGCTGGATCTCTGGGAAGCCTGCCGTCAGAATATGCTGCGCGCCGGACTGCGCCCGGAGCATATTGAAGTTACGGATGTCTGCACCTGCTGCAATTCGGATATTCTCTTTTCCCACCGCGCCTCGCACGGCAGGAGGGGAAATCTCGCGGCGTTTCTGTCTGTCTGCGAGCCCTGAGCCAATTGAGGATCTGCCCGTTGCCGGAGGTTATTTTCTTTTTGCCCGCACCGATTCGAGCAGCTCGTTGATCTTCTCGGTTGGCGTCTCCATCTTGCCGAGTGTTCTGTCGTGATTGAGCGCCTCGATGATGATCGCCAGAAATCTCGTCATGTCCGCCTCCGCATAATATGGTTTTGTGAAGAGCTCCGGGTTGCGGTAGGTCAGGTTGGTCGTGACGACTTTCGAGATATAGCCCTTTTCATAATATGCGTCGAATTTTTCAAAGCCGTCTGTGAACAGCCCGAAGGTGGTGCACACAAAGACACGTTTCGCACCGCGCTCCTTGATCTGCCGGGCTACGTCAAGCATGCTTTCGCCGGAGGAGATCATATCGTCTATGACGATGACATCCTTGCCCTCGACAGAATCTCCGAGAAATTCATGCGCGACGATCGGATTCTTTCCGTTGACGACGGTCGAATAGTCACGCCTCTTGTAAAACATTCCCATATCAATACCGAGAATATTTGAAAAATAAACGGCACGTCCCATCGCGCCCTCATCCGGGCTGATGATCATCAGATGATCATTGTCAATGCAGAAATCCTCCACATTATCGAGAAGCGCCTTCAGGAACTGGTAGGTCGGCATGAAGCTGTCAAAGCCCTTCAGCGGGATCGCGTTCTGCACGCGCGGATCGTG
>CANQIW010000068.1 GCA_947624055.1 uncultured Lachnospiraceae bacterium | reverse complement strand
CGCGGACCGCAGGCTCTATGATATCCCGAACTCCCGCCTGAAGAGGGACGGCAAGGTCGTGGAGGATCAGCCGATGTACCGCGCGGGAGTCAATGTGACGGTGCAGACAGAGACGGATAAAGCTGCGGGGCAGACGCAGGAAGCACAGAAGGCTGCGGAGGGATCCGCACAGTCCGCAGCGGCGGAGAGCACGCAGGCGGAAGCCGGGACACAGTCCGTTGCGGACGCGCAGGAGACCGGTGTTCACGCGACGCGTTTCCTCTTCACGACGAAGACCTGTCCGAACTGCAGGATCGCGAAGGAGATGCTCAAGGATGAGCCATATGAAGTGGTGGACGCGGAGGAGAATCTTGATCTCGTCAGCCAGTATGGGATCATGCAGGCGCCGACGCTGATCGTGCTGCATGACGGGGTTGTCGACAAGTATGTGAACGCTTCCAACATCAAGCGCTATGTCGATCAGCTTGTGTCAAACGCTTAAATTGCTATATTCCTAAAACCTACTCATATAAGAGACAGCCGCAGGATTTCCCTTTTAGATCCTGCGGCTGTTTCTTTTTATGGAAATCTGCAGAAGAAAGCTGATCGCCGGCAGCGCAAAGACAGTCCTTTCAGGCGACGCAAAAAACCCGTCCGAAAGGCCGGACGGGTTCGCCATATTCTTATGCGGTATAGATTTATCTCAGCTCGTACAGGCTCTGCAGCGCGTGATCCGCGAGGATCGTCTCCATATGCTCGGAGAAATGGGCCTCCAGACCAGGCGTGAACTTGCAGGAGGACGCATACTCAGAGAGGACGTTGCAGATCCTGTTGAACTGCTCCGCGGAGTTCTCCGCCTTCTCCAGAAGAAGATAGTATTCGCCGTTCTCAGGATTCTTGTACAGTGCGTTCGGTCCGTCATAGACCGCCCCCAATACGCCTGCGGCGCGAATCGCGTCGTCGAGTGACTGGAACAGGTAGAAGCGCGTCAGCCTGCGCACCTCTTCATCCTCCTCGACAGAGTCGGATTGAGAGGTCTCTGTCTGCTGCGTCTGCTGCTGGGCCTGCTGTGCGGCGCGCTTGCGTGCCTCGGAAATCTTTCTGATCAGGTCGAGGATACCGTCGGCTCCCTCGATTCGATCCTTGAGATCAGAGAGTGAATAGCTTTCCGTCTGGGAAGGATCTTCCGGCGAGAACCGTGAAAATCTGGTATCAAGCTCTTCCGGGTCGTCGACCTTGGTGATGATCAGAATCAGTGAGTCGATAGAGACGGGAACCGCCTCTATAACAAGCGGAGTATTGTCCGCTTCAAAACCGAAATCCTGTGCGGCAACCTGCATCATATCCTGGAAGAGCGCTTTGGCTTTGTCTGAGCCGTACGCGAACTCGCTCAGCTTGATCTCTCTGTTTGCAAGGTCTTCTCGTGTCAGGGTGCAGCGAATTTGTCTGTCATTGATTTTTTCGATCTTCATTCAATCACTTCCTTACCCGGTGAAAATAGAAAAAATATTGTCGGTACTATTATTATATACGCAAACAGGCTGATATGTAAAGTGGATAAAATGTTACAGTTCAGCCATCTGGTACCATTGCTGCGACGGAAAAAAGCGTTTTCCTGAAAAATGAAAAAAACACTTGATATTTATACTCTTATTAATTATAATATACAACAGAAAGGCTATACAACACCACCCAATACAGAAGGAAAGGAGGATGCGGATCCCTGAGGATCCTGTCCCGCGTCGTCTGAACGCCGGACTGCTGTACATATCCCGAACGGGACAGTTTGTATCCCTTTCAAACTTCTTTTACGCATTATAATCAATTTCTGTTTTTTTCGCAAGTTAAACTTTTATTAAACTAAAATCTGCGTCGCGCAGCCGGGTTTTTCCTGTAATATATCACATTTTTAAAGCAAGATCGCACCTCCCGGAGCCGTGCGGCGCGCAGAGGAGCAAATTGAACAAAAAAAGACACAGAACGCATACGTATCGGACAAGAGCTCTGGTAAGAGAGCTGCAAGACTACGAAAGAGAAGGCACACATCTGTACCTGGGGAATCGTCCGAGCAGCGCGGAGGACATCGCGAGAGCGTGTCTGCTGGCGGAGGATTCCGAGTATATGCGCGATTTCGTCGGCGACGAGACGGACCGGATCACGGAGATCCACTTTATCAGGATCAGGAAAGAACCGGAATCTTAAGAAAGGAGTAGCAGCCGAAATCGGTATTCCCTTATTGCACTTTCTTATTTTTTTATGAAATAATTCCGGAAAACATGACGAATCCCGCAGGAATATGGTAAGATGTTTTTGAAAGAAGGGAGAAGTACAGCAAATGAAATCAGACAACAGACCGTTTCAGGTGCTTGCCGCGGTGATCGTGGGGCTTGGAATTCTCGCGATCCTCGCGGTGTGCATCGTGAAATACACGCCCAGCAGAAAACATATGAGCGCGGAGGATTACTTCGGCGTGCTCGGGGAGAATGAGGCCGCTGTGATCGTGCAGGATCATTTGGCGCAGGAGCGCGCGCTAATCCTGGACGGCAGCATATATATCGACTACACGCTGGTGCAGAGGGAGCTGAACTCACGCTTCCACTGGGATGCGTCGGTCGGGCTGCTGCTGTTCACGACAGCGGAGCAGACCTTCGAGTTCGCGCCGGACAGCCAGATGTATACGGTGGACGGCGAGAGCTTCGACGCGGGGTACGAGGTGCTGAAGACGACGTCCTCGGGTATGTTCCTGTCGGCGGCCTTTATGCAGCAGTATTCCGATCTGAAGTGCGAGGCGTTTGACGCGCCGCCGCGCGTGTTTGTGACACTCGGCAGCACGGAGGTTAAGAAGGCCGAAATGAAACGGGACAGCGCGGTGCGGTACCGGGGCGGGATCAAGAGCCCGATCCTCACGGAAGTAACGGCGGGGACGCAGGTCACGGTTCTGGAACAGATGGAGAAATGGTCGCAGATCGTGACTCCGGACGGGTACATCGGATATGTGAAGAACAGCCGCATGGGCAAAACGCCCGAGACGGCGGTGACGGACACGTATTATCACGCGGAGTATCCGTCAATCCGGCAGGAGGGACGCGTAAACCTTGTGTGGCACCAGATCGATTATCCGGAGATGAACGCGGATCTCAAGAAGGATATCAAAGCCGTGACCGGCGTGAATGTGATCTCACCGACCTGGTATTTCCTGAGCGACAACGAGGGCAATGTCCAGTCGTTCGCGGACGCCTCCTATGTGAAGCGCGCGCACAAAAAAGGCCTTCAGGTGTGGGCGCTCGTCAGCAATTTCAGTGAGAATGTCAGCACGACGGCGGTTCTGGCCTCGCGCCAGGCGCGTCAGACGCTGCAGAATTACCTGGTGAACCAGGCGCTGGAGCTCGGATTCGACGGGATCAACATTGACCTGGAAGGGATCGCGCAGGAGGCGGGTTATGACTACGCGCAGTTTATGCGTGAGCTTTCGATCCTGTGCAGGAAGAACCAGATCGTGCTCTCGGTGGACGTGCCGGTTCCGATGGATTTCTCGCGGCACTACCACAGAGATGAACTCGGCGCTGTCTGCGATTACGTGATCGTGATGGGCTACGACGAGCATTACGCCGGCTCCGATCTCGTGGGAAGCGTGGCTTCGATGGATTTCGAGATCACAGGTATCCAGAACATGCTGACAGAGGTTCCGAAGGAGAAGCTGATCAGCGGAATTCCGTTCTACTCGAGGCTCTGGTACACGCAGACGAACGAGGACGGCACGTCGCAGGTGACGAGCGAGGCCGTATCGATGGCGCGCGCGGACGAGATCCTTGCGGCGGCGGGGGTATCTCCCACCTACGATGAGAGCACCGGGCAGCAGTACGCTGAATGGACGGACGAGCAGGGGCGGCTCTGTCAGATCTGGCTCGAGGACGACGCTTCCATAGCGGCGCGCGCCGCTCTGGTCGGCGAGTATGATCTCGGCGGCATCGCCGAGTGGGTACTCGGGAACCAGAAGGACAGCGTGTGGGCGGCGATCCAGAGCGGGATCGGGTGAAGCTGACATGGACGGACGGCTTCTGCTGCAGGGAATTCGATTTACTTTGCAAAATTGGCGGATCTAAATGAGCGGAGGCTCATAAATGCACATATGCCCGCATAAACTCCTGTGAGAGAACTGCTCGGAGCGGTAAAATGATCTGGAAGACAGAAAAGAGAAATCGATGGAAAAAGGCTGCGGTGCTCGTTATCTTTGCCGCGGCCTTTTTTGCAGGGCGCATGGCGGCGCGCGTAGAGAGGACATTACGGACTTCCCCGGCATCTGCGGAGGGAAACTGGGGACTGAGCTTTCAGAAGGAGGGAGAGACGCCTGTCGGCAACGCCACGTACGAGGAGCTGGCGCAGTATGACGCGTGGTTCGCGCGGGATACGGATGAGAAGATCATCTACCTGACCTTCGACTGCGGCTACGAGAACGGCAACACGCCCGCGATCCTCGCGGCGCTTGCAAAACACGGCGTCCACGCGACCTTTTTTGCCGTGGGAAATTTCATCAAGGATAATCCGGAGCTGGTGAGGCAGATCGTCGCAGAGGGACACACGGTCGGAAATCATACGATGCACCATCCGGATATGTCAAAGATCTCGGATATGGCGTCTTTCGAGAAAGAGATCAAGGATCTGGAGGCCGCCTTCAGGGAGGCGACCGGACAGGAGCTGGCGCATTACTACCGCCCGCCGCAGGGCAAATACAGCGAGGCGAACCTGCAGATGGCTCAGCAGCTCGGTTATCAGACCTTCTTCTGGAGCCTCGCCTATGTGGACTGGTATCAGGACAAACAGCCCTCGAAGGAAGAAGCCTTCGATAAGCTGCTCGGCCGCATCCATCCCGGCGCGATCGTGCTGCTGCACAATACGTCGTCCACAAACGCCGCGATCCTCGACGAACTGCTGACGAAGTGGGAGGAGATGGGCTATACGTTCGGTACGCTCGGGGAGCTGAAGCGGTGAAGGAACTTGATAATATATCAAAAAAGGAATATCATAATAATATTAAAGTACGAAGGAGGTGAATCTGTTGGAGGAAAACCAGAATATAGAATGGAAAGAAAATTGGCGGGACGAGTATTTGAAATGGGTATGTGGATTTGCAAATGCTCAAGGTGGAAAGATTTATATTGGTGCAAAAGATGATGGGACAATTATTGGGATAAAGGACGGTAAACGACTGCTGGAAGATATCCCCAATAAAATTCAGAATAAGCTTGGGATAGTTGCAGATGTTAATCTTTTGAAACAAAATGATTTGGAATATATTGAAATTGTCGTCAATCCATGGGCATTTCCAGTAAGCTATGACGGAGAATATCATTATCGAAGCGGGAGCACGAAACAACGGTTAAGGGGAAATGTACTTACTAATTTCCTGATTTCTAAAACGGGACTGAAATGGGATGCTGCTGTTGTAACTGATATTTCGGTCTCAGATTTGGATAAAGAGAGTTTTGACATTTTTAGGCGGGAGGCGCTCCGGAACGGACGGATGACAAGAGAGGATTTGGATATTCCGGATGAGGAATTATTAGCTAAGCTGGAGTTATTGTCTGACGGAAAGATTAAACGTGCAGGGATATTATGCTTTTACAGAAATCCGGAAAAAGTCATCGGTGGATGTTATGTAAAAATTGGAAAGTTTGAAGGAAGCGAACTTTTATACCAAGATGAAATACATGGTTCTTTACTGATTATAGCGGATAGAGTAATCGACTTAATTTACTTAAAATATCTGAAAGCAGCGGTCTCTTATTACAAGGAGACCAGAGTAGAGACATATCCATTTGCCAGAGAGGCTGTCCGGGAGGCTGTTTTTAATGCATTGATTCATTGTAATTGGGCGGATAATGTCCCGGTGCAGATACGGATAGAGGATGATGTTATGTATGTTAGCAACAGCAGTATGCTTCCATTTGGGTGGACAGCGGAGACTCTCCTGGAGACGCATGTCTCGAAACCATATAATCCGGATATTGCGAGGGTTTTTTACCGTGCGGGATTTATTGAGAGTTGGGGCCGTGGGATACAGAAAATTTGTGATGCTTGTAAAAAACTTGGGGCAAAACTTCCGGAATATATTGTTCACGGGGAAGATATCATGGTGAAATTCACTGCTTTTAAAAGTGAAAAGGTGACTGAAAAGGTGACTGAAAAGGTGACTGAAAAGGTGACTGAAAAACTTGACGATGCAGAGAAAAAAATACTTGATATTATATCACAGACGTCTGATGTTACGTACGTAGAATTGTGCGGGGAATTGAATGTTAGCCGAAAGACGGTTGCACAAAAGATAAAACAGTTGAAAGAAAAGAAATTGATTATTCGCATCGGCTCTGCCAGAAAAGGCTATTGGAAGAAGGCAGATGGTTGATTATTCATTAACGAAATATAAGAGTATTGAGGCGCGAAAGAGGAGCATACGAATGGATCATTTAGAAAAGTATAGAGAAAAACAAATGCAGGATTCGGAATTTCGAGCAAAACATGAAGCAACGCGGATCGAGTTTGAGCTTACGAGGGCGTTGATCGCGGCGAGGGTGGAATCCCACATGACGCAGAAAGAGCTTGCGGAACGGACAGGAATCCGTCAGTCAAATATCAGCAGAATTGAAAATGGCACATACAGCCCTACCGTCTCGACATTGCAGACGCTGGCGAAAGGACTGGGGAAAAGGCTGAGGATAAGCTTTTATTGACCAGACAAATATTTTTACACGCGTATGATTGTGTTTTGTGTTATGTAAAAGCATAAAATTGCAAAAGAAAGTAGGAGGCATTATGAGTTTTTCGATTCAGCTTACGGCGAAAGAAAAAACATTGGCAGAAAACTATGCAATGCAACATGCACTCTCTTTGGAGGAAGCATTTAAAAGGGCTCTTTTCGATAAAATTGAAGATGAACAAGATCTTACTGTAGCGAAGGAAGCTTACGAGGAGTATGTTGAAAATCCGAAAACATATTCACATGAAGAAATGAAGGAAATACTTGGCTTATGATATTTTAAAATAGAATAATCAGATGTGGGAATTATGCTGACCGAAGATCTGGAAACAGATTTTTGGTCTTTTTAATCAAAACTAATGTATGATAAATCACACGAACTATATAAATCTAATAGATTTATTTTAATTCTTATAGATTCTGTATTGAAAAAACAATAAGAATTATACTAATTCCAAAAGATTGATTTCTGATGGAGTTAGAAATGGATAACAAATTAATTGGACACAGAATAAAAGAGATTAGAGAAAACAGAGGATACACACAGGAGCAATTAGCTGAGAAATTAAATTTGAGTGTTCAGCATGTGAGTGTAATTGAGAGAGGCGTTAAATCTCCTCGCTTGGATACTTTTATCAGGATTGCTAATATATTGGAAATAAATGCGGATTATTTATTGAAGGACGTGTTGAGAGTTTCTTCGCAGCTGATGTCAAATGAGCTTTATGACATGCTGAGCCAAGTATCCGAAAAGGAGAAGCGAAGGATACTTGAAGTGGTTCAGGTTTTAATACAGACATCTAATAAATAGAAATTTTACTAGATGTTATTTATTTTGTTCAAATATAGGTCTTGTAGAATTATAATAAATCTGTTAGAATTATAAAAAGCAAAGTCAAGGTATGGCTTAAATTCTTAAAAAGTAGTAAGGAGGGAAAGGTATTATGAAAGATACTTGCATTTTTAGAAGAAAATTTTTTCTATTTCTTGTGTTTGTTTTTATATTGACAGGGAGCAATTTCATAATTGCTTCTGCAGGAACGGTTGATGACAAATTAGCACAAATACAAAAAATGTATCCAAATGGATCCTATTTTACTGTGAATGGACAACCATGTACCAGTCATGGATCTTATGGAACATGCAATAATTGTGAATTAACACATATCTTACAAGCAAGGCATCCAGAAATGTATGGAAAATTAACAGGACAGGCTTGGACGTGTTTGGCCTTTGCAAAATTTTCCTTTTACTATTTATTTGGTCATACTGCGTCGACGAATGTAAAGCAAGTGAGTTTGGCTGAAGCCAGACCGGGAGATTTTGTCTCGTTTATGGATGAGAATGGGAATGAGAAACATTATGCTATCATAATAGATAGTAAAAATAAGATAGTTATGGATGGAAATTATTCTAAACTGTGTGTAGTTACTCATTATAACAGTGGACCCTTTATACAGTATCCTAGATATGAGATACTTAGATCGTTAAACTATGACAAGGTTAATAATTCTGATACAACCAAACCTACAATTACTAATGCAAGAGTAACAAATATCACGAAAAATGGCTATACAGTAACTTGCACTGTATCGGATAATGTTGGTGTTACAAAAGTACTGATGCCGACATGGACGGTAAATAATGGACAAGATGATTTACCACCTGTAGATAAATGGCCTAAAGCGGCAATAAACGGAAATACTGCTACATATACTGTAAGCAGAGCAGATCATAATAATGAAAGTGGAACTTACATTACAGATATATATGCTTATGATGCGGCAGGTAATGAAAGCGAATATGTAAGGGTTTCTGCAAATCTCTCTAATCAATTGCCAACGGGGGAAATTACATATGCAGGATCAACTGAAAAAATGATATCGTCCTATTGTGTTAAAGGAACTGCAGTCGACCTTGATGATAAAAGTAAACCAGTAGAAATAGAGATATATGAATTAGAATCAAATGGTAAGGAGAGATTTGCTACTTCAGAGAAAACGGATCCCACAACGCATATATTTGAAACGGCCGGAATTATGCCAGAAGAGCAAGGCAATAAAACCATTCGTGTATATGCGTTGGATTGCCAAACAGGGGAAAAAGTTTTATTGGGGACAAAAAATTTCCATTTGAAAACCATAGCAAAAAAAATAGATATTTCTGTCGATAATGTTGATGTGCGATGCGGAGAAACGATTACTTTAACGATAACTACCGATCCAGTAGATGCAGAAGAAGCTTTTTCTGTATGGTATGATAAAGAAAATGCGTTTGTAGCACCTAAGATAGATGGCCATACATTAGAAATCAAAGGTTTGAAAAAGGGAAAAACTACAATTGAAGTGATTGGAGAGTGGGCAAGTGATTCTCTTACGATAAATGTTATAGATTCTGTTTGTTCCCATAAGTATACTACAGTGGTGGAAAGGGAAGCTACTTGTAATACCACTGGATTATCATACGAGCAGTGTAGTATATGTGGTGAGAAGAAAGAGGGATCAGAAAAAATAATTCCGACTACAGGACATGTAAAAAATGAGAACAGCCAATTCGCAGGGGGAATTATTTCTTATGGGAACTGCGTATATGCCAGTTATTCGCAAGATATTTGTTTATATTGCGGGGCTTATTTTAATAAGAAAGTTGGTGAAAAATACACAAATCATATGTCGTATACCCGAGTAATTGGACAGGAGGCAACTTGTTCAGAAGAAGGGTATACATATGAAAAATGCAATTTTTGTGGAATAGAAAAGCCAGATTCGCGAATAGCTATTCCGGCGACAGGAAACCATACTTATATTACAGTTACTTTGCAGGAACCGACATGTGATGCAACCGGATCTGTGTACGAAAAGTGTAGTGCATGCGGAATCAAAAAGGAAGGTTCTGATAAGGAAATACCTGCTACGGGTGCGCACAGCTTTGGTGATTGGGTGGAGATCAAACATCCCACGACAGTAGCTGAAGGAATTAAATTAAGGACTTGTTCCGTGTGTAAAAAAACAGAACAGGCGACGATTGCCAAACTTGCTTCTACTGAGCAGAATGCAGGAGATAATCAAACGGATGTACCCAAAACAGAGAAAACGGGTAAATCCATGAAAACGGTTAAAATTAAGCTTAATGCACGAAAAGAAGTGACGTTAAAAAAAGAAAAACAATTGAAAATACAAGTAAAAGCAATTTGGTGATATGTCAAGAGAAAAATGAAAACAAATAACCTAAAAAATCGGAGAAAAAGGGTACAACAAAA
>CANQIW010000067.1 GCA_947624055.1 uncultured Lachnospiraceae bacterium | reverse complement strand
GTGTGACCTACGGGAGAATTACGATCCGCGAGCAGAAGACCCGATGGGGCAGCTGCAGCAGCAAGGGCAACCTGAACTTCAACTGGAAGCTGGTGCTGATGCCGGAAGAGATCCTGGACTACGTGGTGGTGCACGAGCTGGCTCACCGCCGCGAGATGAACCACTCCGAGCGCTTCTGGGCGATCGTGGCGGAAGTGCTGCCGGATTACCGGGAGAGAAGGAGGAGGCTGAAGGAGTGGGGGAGGAAGGTGTGAGCGGAAATTTGCCAGAAAACCATATCATATATTTGAAAAAATTTGTTGAAAAAGGAGTGGATTATCCATATAATATAAATACATAGAAGACATTATATTTGCATGTTTTTATCAAATAAGGAGGTGTTTAAGATGGCAACTTCGAGTATTACAAAAAATTTTGTTGTCTCAGGAAGAAAACAGGCAGAGAAGTTTGCCAATGCAATTGAAGAGTCCTATCAGGAATCTCTTCATAGATCTCCTGTACCTGACATGGGAATTACTCATATTCGTGGTTCAGCAGAAGTAAGGAAATTTATGGAAAAAAGGAAAAAAGCAGATGTTTAATGACGTAACTGTCTTTAACATTCGTGAATACTTGTCTGGTGGGGACAGCACAGATCTCGGAGAGGAAGAGTTACGAAAACTCCTCTCCGAGTTCTCATGTGAGAAGAATCCGGATGTTGAAAGATTTTTGAAACAACAGTCAATAGAGTTCACAAAAAAGCAGCAGTCGGTTACATATTTGGTTTTTTCAAACGAAGATACAGCGCTAGTCGGATACTTTACTTTAGCCATAAAGCCGATTACGGTTAAGGCGGGGAGTTTCAGCAACACGATGCGGCGAAAGATTGCAAGAGTGGGTGAATTGGATGAGGTGAATGGTACATATATGCTTTCGGCATATCTGATCGCACAACTTGGCAAAAATTTTAAAGATGGAGCGAATAAAAAGGTTACGGGGGAGCAACTTCTTCAGGCAGCAGTTGATACAATCAAGGAATTGCAGTATATGGCTGGCGGTATGGTGATTTTTCTAGAGGCAGAAAACGAGGAAAAGTTATTGAAATTTTACGAGGAAAAGAACGGATTCAAGAGATTTGATACAAAAGAAATAAAAAGAGGGACGGAGGATGCACATACGCTGGTGCAATTACTAAAGGTGATGTGATTTTTATTAGATTTGTCTATATAACATATAGAGTTTAGATAATATGAAGCATTGGTTCTTCACAGGGATTCTATTACTGCCGCTATTTCTGGTCTTGCTAGAAATGGCATTTATTCGTATTTTCATTTTTATGGATGATATACCGTGTACAGATATTTCTGATGTAATTGAAACTTTCCAAAATAACTTATTTGATATTGCATTATTATTAAAATATAGAGATATATCATGAAAACCATCAAAGTTGTCGCCGCCATCATCATTCACGAGAACAAAATCTTCGCTACCCAGCGCGGGTACGGGGAGTTTGAGGGCGGCTGGGAATTTCCGGGCGGGAAGGTAGAGCCGGGCGAGACGTCGCAGGAAGCGCTGGCTCGCGAGATCATGGAGGAGCTGGATACGCAGATTGAGGCAGGCGAGCTGCTGGACACGGTCGAGTACGATTATCCGAAATTCCATCTTTCGATGGATTGCTTTTTGTGTACGATCAAGTCCGGGCATTTAGTTCTGAAAGAGCACGAGGCAGCGCGCTGGCTGACGCGGGAGACACTCGACAGCGTGGACTGGCTGCCGGCGGATCAAAGTCTGATCGGGAAGCTGGCAGCCAGAGAGTGGTGAGCTGTGTGATTGGTCATAACAGGAGGGTTTGATCACATACAATGTTATGTTATCCTTTGAAAAGGCCATTATGTCACTTCATCTTCACCTGCTTCACCGTACTGAATTTTCCGTATACCCGGTTTCCGGCGGAGTCGAGCTTGTAAGCGCGCAGTTTTACGTAGAGATACTGTTTTTTCAGAGTGTGCCGGATCGCTGCCGATTTCTTTTTGGCTGAGATCTCGGCGACGACGAGACCTTTCTTTTTGAATTTTTTATTCGCGGATACATAGACCTGATAGCCGTCGGCTCCGTTCACCTTGCGGATCGTGACTTTCAGGTTCTTTTTCTTTTTACCGGAAGCCTGCATGACGGCGGCCTGACCGACGGTGATCTTTTTCCATTTCGCGTAGAGCTTTTCGATCGCCTTCTGGTTGATCGATACCTTGGTGGAAGGGCGGACCTGTTTGTCCGCTGAGTCGAACCAGCCCACGAACGTATAGCCCTTGCGGACGGGAGACGGGAGCGCGCCGTACTTTTCATTATTGGTTACATAGAGCGTCTGGACAGTTTCCCCGCCGGGGAAATTTCCCTTCTGTGCATAGAGTTTGATTGTGCGACGGTCCGGGTCGGTCACGGTAAAGCCGAGCGACACGGCGACGGCAGGATTATACCTTGAAACGGCGGTGATGGTCGCCGTGCCGACGGAGATTGCCTGCAGCCTGCCGGTGTTGTCTACAGAGAGAATTTCCGGCGCGCTGCTTGTGAGAGTGAACAGATCAAAATCCAGAATGGTATCCGGGAAGCCCGGTTCGCTGTAGCGGTAGCTGAGTTGAAGCGCGGCGGATTTTCCTTTTGTAAGAGTGGTCTTATCTGCCGTAAGCTGCAGATTGAGCCGCGCGTCCGCAACGAGGATCTCTGCTCTATATTGAGTCGGATACGCGCCACATAGCGTTTCGTTACTGGCGACAGCCGCCGCTTCATAGTAGGAGAAACTCTGAGTCCAGTAGGAGCAGCCGTTCATCGTGACATGGCCGATCCCGATGGAGCGGAATTCCGGGGTCATGATGTTGGCGTAATGTCCGGGTGAATTTCGCCATCCGGTCACAGCCTGTTCAGCGGTTATCATACTGTTGTAGCCGACTTCGATATTTTCCCCATGCAGACGGTCGCTGACTGTAAAACAGGGCGTCCCGTTTGGACGTGTGTGTTCGAAATATAATGCGCATTCGCCGGCGCGCTGCATGGCGGCTGTGAGAAGCTCCATATCCATCACCAGAGGCTCCAGACCACCCTCCGCGCGAAGTATATTTGTCAGGCGCAGGACCTCAAACGCCTTGTCGAAATCGGAGGTTCCGGACAGAGAGACGAGGGTTGTCTCCGCGGCGGGCGTTGCCTGTTCGCCGGGGGCGGTTCCGGTTTCAGCGGCGGGCGTTGTCTGCCCGTCGGGCACGGCTTCGGTTTCTGCTCCGCTTCCGATCCCGGGATCCTGCTCAGCGGCGACTGCCGGGCAAGCCGTTATCGAAAGGCAGAGCAGCCATGTGATGAGGGCAAGGCGAAAATATGAAAGGATTCTGCTTTTTTTCATGACGATTCTCCTCCTTTGCAGAGATGCTGAATAACAGGCTGATTTGATTATATCTGTTCATAACTGAGAGTGCAAATTTTTTTCAAGTGACGGTTCAGAAGAAATATGATAAAATCGGTATATACAAATATCAGAGAAAAGGAGTGCGCGATCACTATGAAGAGACAGTTAAGATTTGTTGTTCTGGCTGCGCTTATGTTCCTGTCAATGCAGAGATATACTGTGCGAGCCGCCGAGCCGCTGCAGGAGGATGCTGCGACAGCGGGGCAAGGGGACGCTGTGACAGTTCAGGCGGATGCTTTGGCTGCGCCCTCTGCAAACGGCGCTCTCCATGTGGAGGGAACGCATCTGGCGGATCAGAACGGGGAACCTGTGCAGCTTCGGGGACTCAGCACGCATGGGCTTGCGTGGTTTCCGCAATACGTGAACGAGGAATGGTTCCGGCAGCTGCACGATGAGTGGAAAGCGAATGTGGTCCGGCTGGCGATGTACACGGCGGAGTCCGGCGGCTACTGCACGGACGGCAACAGGGAATCGCTGCAGGTGCTCGTCAAGCAGGGCGTTCAGTACGCGACCGCCTGCGATATGTATGTGATCGTCGACTGGCACATTCTCTCAGATATGAATCCGAACGTCTACGTGGACGAGGCGGTGGACTTCTTCCGGACGATGTCGAACGAGTTTAAGGAAAACGACAACGTGCTCTATGAGATCTGCAATGAACCGAACGGCGGCACGACATGGGAGGCGATCAAGACTTACGCGGAGCAGGTGATCCCGGTGATCCGACAGAATGACGAGGATGCGGTGATCCTTGTGGGGACGCCGAATTGGTCCCAGTATGTGGACGAGGCGGCGGCCGATCCGATCACGGACTATGATAATGTCATGTATTCGCTGCATTTTTACGCGGCCACGCACAAGGACGACCTGCGCAGCCGGATGACAGCTGCGATTGATTCCGGTCTTCCGATTTTTGTCTCGGAGTACGGTATCTGCGACGCGAGCGGCAACGGTGCGCTTGATCTCGATCAGGCGGATCAGTGGGTCGGGACGATGGATCAGCACGGCGTCAGCTATGTTGCCTGGAATATGTCAAACAAGGACGAAAGCTCGGCGATCTTCAAGAGCTCCTGCAGCAAGACGAGCGGTTTCACGGTCGATGATCTGAGCGATTCCGGGAAGTGGCTGCGCGAGATGCTCCTTTCCCACGTGCCGGGCGGGGAGGAGAATGCAGGTGAGTCCGGCGCGGGGCAGCAGTCCGGAAATCCGGACGCGGACGACGGGGCTGGTGCAGGCAGCACTCAGCACAGTGGCGAAGGTTCGGACGCGGAAAAAGAAGGCGATTCCGAAGGCGCCGGGAAGGATGGCGGCGACGGCGCGGACGGAGGACAGAACGATGCGCAGACAGGCACAGACAGTTCCGGTGTGGTCATGATCACGGATGGCGATATCGAAGCGTCCGCGGTGCTGCGCGGAAATTGGGAGGAAAACGGCGCGCCGACGTATCAATACGATCTGACGATCAAAAACAAAGGGGAGACGGACTGCAGCTCGTGGGAGATTGATATTCCGTTTGACGGGGATGTCAAGCTGTCCAACGGCTGGAACGGGAATTATACGGCGGAGGGAAGCACGCTGCACATCACCTCAGTGGATTACAACGGGATGATCCCGGCCGGTTCTTCGATTCGCGATGTTGGATTCATCGTGAGCGGCGCACAGATCGCGGCAGGGTCTGATGTGGAACAGTCGACCGCCGGGCAGGGTGAGAGTGCGGAGAATGCGGATGATGGGCAGGACAAGATCGCGGAGAACGCGGATGGACAAGGCGCAGGCGCAGAAGACGGCGGCGGAAAGGACTCAAGCTGGATCTGAAACCGAATGCACAGAAGAGGACGAATGCTCTTCGTGCCGGTGGATTTTTTCGGTGAATCCTGCTATACTGTTTTTTGGAAATAATCAGAACGAATAAAGGAGGTTTCCCATGTATTGCTACAGAAAAGTGACGGACGACCTGTACTGGGTCGGCAGCAATGACCGCCGTCTCGCGATGTTCGAGGGCGTTTATTCCGTGCCGGCGGGCGTGTCCTACAATTCCTACCTGCTGATGGACGAGAAGACGGTGCTTTTCGACACGGTGGACAAAGCGGTGAAGGGCACGTTTTTCGAGAACGTGAAGGAGGTGCTCGGCGGACGCCCGCTCGACTACCTCGTGGTGCACCATATGGAGCCGGATCACTCCGAGGCGATCCAGGAGCTGGCCGCGCGATATCCGGAGGTGAAGATCATCTGCAACGAAAAGATCCTCGCGATGATCAAACAGTATTTCGACTTCGACATCGACGCGCGCGCTGTGGTCATGAAGGAGGGCGACAGCTTCAGCACCGGCAGACACAATCTCGTGTTCGTGATGGCGCCGATGGTGCACTGGCCGGAGGTCATGGTCTCCTATGACACGACCGACAGGATCCTCTTCTCGGCGGACGGCTTCGGCACGTTCGGGGCGCTCAACGGAGCTTTGTTCGCGGATGAGGTGGATTTCGAGCGCGACTATCTCGACGAGGCGCGCAGGTATTATACAAATATCGTCGGCAAGTACGGCGACCAGGTGCAGGCGCTGCTGAAGAAGGCGGCCGCGCTTGACATCGAGATGATCTGTCCGCTGCACGGCTTTGTCTGGAGAAGAAACATCTCCGATTTCATTGGGAAATACATGCACTGGAGTTCTTACGCGCCGGAGGAACAGGGCGTGATGATCGCTTACGCGTCGGTCTACGGGCACACGGAGAACACGGCGGAGATCCTGGCGTGCCGCCTGCGCGAGCGCGGCGTGAAGACGGTCATGTTTGACGTGTCCGTGACGCCTGCCTCCGAGATCGTTGCGGCCGCGTTTAAGTGGAGCCATCTCGTGTTTGCGTCGACGACCTACAACGCGGGCATTTTTGTGAACATGGAATCGCTGATCTACGACCTTGTGGCGCACAACATCCAGAACCGCACGGTTGCTCTGATCGAGAACGGTTCCTGGGCGCCGACGAGCGGCGTTCTGATGCGCGCGGAGTTCGAGAAGTGCAAAAATATGACGATCCTCGATAACAAGCTCACGATCATCTCTTCGCTGAGAAAGGAGCAGCTCCCGGAGGTGGACGCGCTCGCGGACGCGCTGGCGGCGACGATCCCGGACGACGCGAAGCGCGTGACGGTTCCGGGGATGAACAGCTCTGCCGGTGCGGGCGCAGGAAATGCAGCTCCCGCCGGACAGAATATGACTTCCGGAGAGAAGAGTATGGCAGAGGCGACAGCTTCCGCAGCGCAGGCTGCGAATGGGAAGCCCGCGCTTACCACAGACGGCCGGCTTGACCCGACCGCGATGTTCAAGCTATCCTACGGGCTGTTCGTACTGACCGCGCGGGACGGGGACAAGGACAACGGCTGCATCACGAACACGGTCATGCAGGTGACCGACAAAGTGAAACGTATCGCGATCGCTGTCAACAAGGCGAACTACACGCACGATATGATCAAAAAGACCGGTGTGTTCAACGTGTCGATCCTGACGACCGAGGCGCCGTTCAAGCTGTTCCAGCAGTTCGGCTTCCAAAGCGGCAGGGATACGGATAAATTTGCGCAGGAACCTGTCGAGGTACGCACGGTTAACGGGCTGCGTTACATTCCGGACTACACGAACGCAGTGCTCTCAGGGAAGGTGATCGAGGAGCACGAGTATGACACGCACACGATGTTTGTCGCGGAGGTGACGGAGGCGCTTGTCCTCTCGAACGTACCGAGCGTTACGTATCAGTACTACTTCGACCACATCAAGCCAAAGCCCCAGCCGACGACGGAGAAAAAGGGATATGTCTGCAAGATCTGCGGATATGTCTATGAGGGAGAGGAGCTTCCGGACGATTTTGTCTGCCCGCTGTGCAAGCACGGGGCGGAAGACTTCGAAAAAATGTAGGGTGTCAAGAGGTCTTTTTCGTGATCGCTGTTCTGCTCATATCTGGACAGCACCTTTCATGCAAAACAGTCCGGCAAGCCCCGAAAGACGGATTTCGCGCCGTAAACTTGCCGGCTGTCTTGCATGGAGAAAGGCTTTTGGGCGCAAAAAAGGCCGCTGCGCAAGCGCTGCAGCGACCTTCTGGCCATCTCACATTCTAATTCAGAGTTTCACTACGTTGGCGGCCTGCATTCCACGCTCGCCCTCTGTCAGATCATAAGAAACTGCCTGTCCATCCTCCAAGGTTTTGAAGCCTTCACCCTGGATTGCAGAAAAATGTACGAACACATCGTTACCGTCTTCGCCGGTAATGAAGCCGTAGCCTTTCTCTGCATTGAACCACTTCACTGTACCTTTTGCCATCTGGGTACCTCCTAACTTTGTGCCTACCTGATTCGTTAAAAAATTTCACTAACTATTATAGACTACCAAAGGCTATTATTTCATAATCTATAATAGCTAGTGAAATTTACAAACAAACCACTCTACCAGCAACTATAGTATAGCACAATAAAGTCAAATGTCAAGCGCAATTGATAGAAATAACGAAAAAAACATGTGTTTTTATATTTTTGCTACAATTTTCACTCATTCTTCTGTTTCGAGTTCCGCGTAATAAATCTCATCCGTCTCCTCTTCGGACTCTATTTCAACAATCTCCTCGCCGTAGAGATCGTCCACAGACGCCTTGACCGGAGTAATCTCCGCGTTGTCATACAGAAATTCTGCAGCCATGTCCTGATACATAGTCCATACAAGGTTTTCACGGCCATTGGCTTCCTCATATTCTACAGGGTTCAGATAGCCGTATTCCTCGGCATCCTCGGTCACCGCGGAAATATAGTCGTCTTCGGTCACCTCAAGACCCTTTTCTTCGCAGATCGCGCACACAGTGAGGCGGAGATTGACCGAGTCGAGAACTTCTGCATCCAGATCCTCGTCGGTAAGACCGAGAGCTTCCAGGATCTCATTGCGGTCATCTGTGCCAAGAAACTGTCCATAGTAGGAGAGGGCTTCCTCCTCGCAGGAGGTGTAAAGCTCCTCAGGATATCCGTTAAAGCTGGACTGCTCCATGACGGAGTTGAAGAGACTGTCTATTGTTTCGGAATAGCCTTCCTGCGAATATTCCTCCTCCAGCGTCTCGCGCAGAGCGCTTTCGTACTCTTCCTTTGAGGTATATTCCGTGTTCTCCGTAACGAAAGCGTCGTCATACTCCGGAATGACTGTCTCATAGACGGCGGTCACCTTGACGTCGAAATCGACGGTATTGCCGATCCACTCGTCGAACCAGGCGTCCTCGTCGTAGCTGATGGAAAAGTTCAGCTCGTCCCCCGCGGAGCTGCCGATCAGCTGGGCGTCAAATTCCTCGCCGTAATCCTCTTCGCCGATCGTGAAGAACGTACTCTCTGTGTTTTCAGATCCCTCGCTTCCCTGTACAGAGGAGGTCACGTCCGCATAGACAACGCTGCCCTCGACCGCTTTGTCTGCCTCCACTTCGTCGCTGTACATGTAGCGTTCCTCATCGATGCGCTCCTGCACCATTTCATCCGTGATCTCGTAGGCATTCTGAGTGGCGGAAAGATTATCGAGGGAGGCGAGTGTAATATAGTCGGACACATCCTTCACCAGATAATCGGACGGAGTGATCGGCTCCAGTTTGGCCTCGGCCTCCGTGGCTTCCTCTGTAACGACGGTCTCATTGTCCGAAGAGCCGGCGTCGGATCCGGTGTCTTTTTTGCTCCCGCAGCCGGACAGGGTGACCGCGGCGGTCAGGGCAAGCAGAAAGATTATTTTTTTATTATGCATAGGTAACAGACTCCTTTCGTATAGTTGTTGTGATCGCCAGATAATATATAATGAAAGTATAATGAAAATATGATTGCGGATCAGATCGTTTATCCGCAATAATATTGGTACTATAACATTTTTGCGCAAAAATTGCAAATACTTTACTCAAATAAAATATTGTGATATACTGTTCGCGAAAAAAGCTTCGCAAGGCCGGACGCGGCTCACAAGACAGCGGACGCACGGCACCGGAAGGCGGGAAATCCTATGGGTAAGAAGAAAAAGCAGGAAAAATCAAAAAAACAGAAGGAAAAGCTGAAAAAGTCCGGGAAGCTCGAATCGAAAGCGGCCAAGGCTGAAAAGAACAAGGCCGAAAAGAACAAGATTGGGTCGAAGAGTGCTCCGGCAAAGGATGTTCCGGCAAAGAGCGCCGGGTCGAAGCGTGCTCCGGCAAAAGGCATTCCGGTGAAGCGCGTGCCGGCAAAGAGGCGCGGCGGAGACGCAGACCGTGAGGCGAGATCCGGCGCGGCGGAGTGCTTCCGGGCGCTCGGGGATGAGAACAGGTTGAGGATTCTCACGCTGCTTGCCGATGGGGAGCTCTGCTCGGGCGACCTCCTGAGATCGATGAGTATCGTACAATCCACGTTATCGCACCATATGAAAATTCTGGTTGAGGCCGGCATCGTGAAGTGCCGCAGGCAGGGCAAGTGGTCTTATTATTCGGTAGACGGCAGGATGCTCGAAATGCTCGACGGCCTGACAGAGCTGTGGGCACAGGAAAAGAAAAACGCGAAGCAGTGAGATAAGCAGCAAACGGTAATCTGCCGATACAAGGGGGTGTGCGGGCAGAGGCGAACGACAGAACAAACGTGACGGTTGAGGAGGAGATTATTATGATGAAAAGCGACGAGGACAGAAGAATCAGAGATATCCGGCTTGCAGAGCTTGTGAAGTGGTGCATGATCTCGGGGGCGCTCGATCTGAATCTCTACGAGGAGTATGACGTGAAGCGCGGACTGCGTGAATCGGACGGCAAGGGCGTTCTCACCGGCCTGACAGAGATCTCGGACGTGGTCGCGTTCCGCACCGAGGGCGGCAGGAAGCTTCCGGACGAAGGACAGCTCTATTTCCAGGGCTACAATATCATGGATCTGAAGAAGGGCTTCGAGGAGAGAAAGTTCAATTTCGAGGAGATTACCTATCTGCTTTTGTTCGGGGCGCTGCCGAACCGTCAGCAGCTTCAGTCTTTTATCGAGATCCTGAGCCAGTACCGGGAACTGCCGAACAAATTCGTGCGGGATGTGATCATGAAGGCGCCCAGCATGGACATCATGAACGCGCTGCAGCGCAGTGTGCTGACGCTGTATTCCTACGA
>CANQIW010000066.1 GCA_947624055.1 uncultured Lachnospiraceae bacterium | reverse complement strand
TCTTCTGTCATCGGATCGGCGGTCTCAGGAAAAGCGGAGGAATCCCGGGATGTACCGTCCCGCTTCCTCCGCTTATCTCTTTCATTATAAAATTCTTTCAGGCTTCGGCGGCAAACTCGAATCTGGTATAGAAAATGACGTCAGACCTTGATGATGCACTTGACCAGATCCGTCTTGTTGTTGATCGCCTCTTCGAACGCCTCCTGAATGTGGTCGAGGTCAAATTCGTGCGTCGCGATCTTCTCTACCTCGATCGCTCCGCTCGCCACCGCCGCGATCGCCTGAGGATAGATATTCCGGTAGCGGAACACAGATTTGATTGTCGCTTCCTTATCCATGATCTGGGCGAAGTTGTAGGTGATCTCCTCCTGCGCCGCGAGCCCGACCAGAACGATCGTGCCGCCGCGCTTCACCAGATGCGGCGTCTGGGCGATCGTCACAGGCGAACCCGCCGCCTCAAACACCTTGTCCGTGCCCTGCCCGCCTGTGATCTCCTTCACGACGGCGAAGATATCTTCCTTCCCGCTGTTGATCACATGCGTCGCTCCCAGCTCCTTCGCCTTCTCCAGTCTGGCGTCGACCAGATCCGCCACGATCAGCGTGCTCGCCCCATGCGCCTTGCAGGCCATCATCGTGACGAGGCCGATGCAGCCCCCGCCGAGGATCAGCACCGTGTCCCCGAGCGTGACCTCCCCCTGATTTGCCGCATGAAGGCCGACCGACAGCGGCTCGATCAGCGCGCCCGCGCGCGTTGATACATTGTCCGGCAGCTTGAAGCACATGTTCTCCGGGAAAGCAATGTAGTCCTCGTAGCATCCCGCGACAGGCGGCGTCGCCAGAAACTGCACATCCGGGCACAGATTGTAGCGCCCTGACTTGCAGAATTCGCACTCCCCGCAGGTGATGCCCGGCTCGAGCGCCACACGGTCTCCGACCTTGAGCATCCTGCAGCCCTCTCCGACCTCCACGACAGTTCCCGCGCACTCATGCCCCAGCATGAAGTCTCCCTCGCCTACTACATACGCCCCGCAGCGGCCGGAGTGAAAGTAGTGCACATCGGAGCCGCAGATCCCTACATACTCCATCTTCACGACGACCTGCTCTTCTCCCGCGCGCGGCATCTCAATCTCGCGGACGATCATTTTGTCAATCCCCTGCATAAACGCGCCTCTGTTTTTCATGATGATCCCTCCCTTTTCTTTCTGTTTGTTTCCCTGTTCCGTTATCCCGCTTTTCCCTGAGTATACCAAAAAAGCTTCCGGATTACAACCACGCGGATGCCGTCATTTTGTATCCTTTTTCATTTGACTCCCCAGCCTGTAAGCCAGCGCATTCCGGCGTCCGGCTATCCCAAAGGAAGGATTATCGCTCTTGACAAAATGCCCCGCATCTGTGTATGATTTCATCATATCGATAATATGCGGTTCAGCAAAGGATCAAACGGTACGACAAAGCGTGCAGAGATCCCGCCGGAAGGAGACAGCCATGAAAAAAGGCCCATACCACTTTGATACAAAAGAAATAAAAATCCCCCGCGGTGTACAGCAGATCTACACGACGCTCTGGCTGCCGCAGACAGGGGAGAAACGCCCGGCGGTCGTCATGAGCCATGGATACGGCGGTTCCGGCAGAGATTTCATAATGGAGGGCGAATATTTCGCATCTCATGGATACGTGGCGTTCTCCTACGATTTCTGTGGCGGGACGCCGACTTCCAGAAGCAGCGGAAAGACCTCCGAGATGTCTGTCCTCACAGAAAAAGAGGATCTCCTTGCAGTGCTCGCGTATGTCAAATCTCTGGACTGTGTGGACAGCTCCGCTATTTTTCTGTTCGGGAAAAGTCAGGGCGGCTTTGTGTCTGCGCTCGCGTCGGCGCAATGCCCGGAGGATGTGCGCGCGATCATTCTGTACTACCCGGCGTTCTGTATCCCGGACGATTGGACCGGACGTTATCCGGATATCAAAGATATTCCGGAAACGGAAAATTTCTGGGGCATAGAGCTCGGAAGCTGCTACTGTCTCGCCGTCCACGGCATGGATCCTTACAAGGCAGTCGAACATTTTGATAAAGAGGTGCTGATCTTCCACGGAGATCAGGACGCTGTCGTGGCGCTTTCCTATTCCGTACGGCTCCGGCAGACATACCCGCACGCGGAACTGATCGTCTACGAGGGCGAGGGTCACGGCTTCACGCCCGAAAAGGACGCCGAATCCGCCGAAAAGGCTCTGGAATTCATGCAGAGAAACCACGCCTGAAAAGCATTCTGAAAATATCCCTGATTGTTTTTTATTCTTCCAAAGACAGGAATCCCTGCTCAAACGCTCCGGGGAACTGGAACGTTTTGTCTTTCCCCTGAAAGCTGACAACGATTCTTGATCCGTCGATGCCTTTTACTTCGCCCATTCCAAACGCCTTGTGTTTCACAACAGTACCGGCATGCACGCCGCTTGTATCTGCCCTGATTACCTGATTTTTCTGAACCGGGGCTGCAGGCGCAAAAGGAGCGTCGGCTTTCATTGAGTCAGCAAGCTGACCAGCCATTGCGTTATAGTCTTCACGGGAAATAACTGTGCTGTACAGACCGACACTCTCGCCGGTATGCTTATCAATTCCGGTGTAAATCAGGCTGGCATCCTCATATCTTTTGAACTTATAGACCGCGTCATTCATGAGCGCCTCATTGAATACGTTCAGGGAAACCAGAAGCTCAAAGTCTTTAACATCCAGACCGGTAACCTTCTTGAACAGATCCGGCTCCAGCTGTGTAATAACATCCTGAAGGCTGTACTCACGATAGTCCGTCAGGTACATAAAGACCGGCACACGGGTAGCAAATTTGATCAGCTTCTCCTGGATCATCTTACGTTTTGACCTGTATTCCTTCTCAGCCTCAGTAAGCTCCTTCTTTTCCCTTGGAGTAAGCTTTTCGCCCTCTTTCTTCGCCTTCTTCACGGCATTGGACTTATTGATAATCGTCTCAATATCAGCATTCAGACTGCGGAATCCCTCAATACGCATCAGAGCATCCATAGCCTCGTCGCTTGCCAGAAGCCTTGCAAGCGTATCGTTATCAACATTGACAAGCAGGGCGCTCTCCCAACGCTTAGCCAGCAGCGTTGCAGAGGTACCTGCCATAGCGATATCCAGAATTTCCGCCGCATTGACCTGCCGCATTGCGCTCCCATCGTAAGCCAGTACCGGCAGGAATTTTATAAACTCCCCCACCTTCTTCTCCGGATTGCTTTCAGCAACATTCAGATGGCAGCTGTAATCCGAAATCTGTCTGAGCGCTCTGTCAAGCGCAAAGTCAAATACATAGCACTCCTGTTTTATGATCTGCCGTTCACCATTATCCCTGGTAATTTCCCACGGGCTCTGAACGCGAAAAGCCGCCTGGAAATAGGTCTCCGGACTGGACAGATTTCTGAGCATAAAGATTCCTGTCCATGGTTTAATCGTGACGCCGGTAGTCAGCTTGCCGCAAGAGAGTGTGATGGTTTTACTTTCAAGCGGATCGTCCATAGAACGGCGTACCGGCTCCAGCGCTGCAGCGCCAATGCCCGCCTGCGTGCCGGCACAAACATTAATTTTATAATCATGGTAGAAACTGTTCTGTTTCTGAGCCAGCAAATTCGCCATCGCATAGCAGGAAGCAACGTTTGGCATAAACCAGAGGGTATGGGAAAGCACATTCAGCAATCTGGTATCCGAATATGGCATAGGCGGTTTCTGCGCGCCCAGTTTTAGTTCATCAACAGAAGTTTCCAGGTATGATCCCCGAATCAGATCCAGCCACTTTTGAACATAATCTTCAAAAACAAAGCGCGCGTCCTTTCCCCTGCCCTCAGCAGAAAAGAAGACGTTCAGATCAAATTCGTCAAACTCTCCCTGCTTAGCGATCCGCTGAATGCTTTCAGGGATCCTGTATGTCAGCATGACCATTCTCGGAAGTGCAGCATATGGATTGTTATTTCCCTTCCACTCTTCCTTCGCCCTCTGCTCATCAGAGTATGTCCAGTTATAAATCTGTTCTTCGATAAACTCTCCGGAATTAAGTGCTCTGAATGGCGTTCCTGACAGATATAAATAACAGGCCGCCGTGATCGGCAGCCAGGTTTCATCGTACGCATTACCGGCATCATATTTGGCTATATCTTCGTCATAAGTATCCTCATCCGATTCAAAGAGCTTCTTTGCGCTGTCTTTCCAGGCGCCGAAATGATATTCATCAAAAATGACCAGATCCCAGTTTGTCGTATGTACCCACTCATTATTTGCCTTGATACCGCCGGTTTCCTTATTTACTCCAAGGAAATCCTGAAAAGAACCGAAGCATACAATTGGCCTGCTCTGATCAGCCCTCTTATACTGTTCATCATTGGATAATCCGCCCGGTGTTGCAGGCCGCGTGATGAATTGCCAGCCTTCAAAATCCACATGTGTCATCAGGTCTTCCCGCCATGCCGTCTGTACAGCCGGTTTGAAGGTAAGGATCAGTATTCTTTTAAAACCCATTTTCCTGGCCAGCTGGTAAGAAGCAAAGGTCTTTCCGAAACGCATCTTGGCATTCCACAAAAATTTCGGCGCGCGCCCGCTGTTTTCTTCATATGCGGATCTGAAATAGTTCATCGTCATATCGACAGCCTGTTCCTGTTCCGGACGCATAGAGAATGTCTGCGTTCTGTTCTCGACATTCTCTGTTCCTGTCTGAACCGCAGTGACCGCCGCCTTAACGTCATTCAGAGAGCACCTGAACCACTCGTTTCGATCCTCGCCTTCGTTTAGCTGTCTGTATCCCTTCTTCTTCAGAACGGCATGGACATCATGGTCGGTGAAAACGCTGCCGTCATTTCTCATCGCATTCCAATATGCCAAAATACGGTAAGGAACACCGCCGGTATGCTCAATCTCGTACACACGGTCCTCAACATCACGAACTGTATAACCGACCTTGATATAGCCCTTTTGCGATTCAACACCAATGTGCTCATATGCATATATTTTGGGATCTGTATCTGGTCTTTGAGGGAAAAAATCAATATTAAAGTCAGCCATTTTTCTTTCCTTCCTTATTCTGACCAGACAGCCCTGTTAATAAATTCCATTTCATCTTCTGTGAGTCCATATTTTTCAAATAATTTATTGTCGTCCCAAGGTTCCGAAAAATCCTGCATTGGAGCAAACATATACACTTTATTTGTAGTATGCTGCGTAATCTTTTTTAAGCCAACCATAAAATGAAAGAACCTGGTATTGATATAAGTAATTGCATTTTCAGCCTCCTCCTTTGATGCATATGGCCCGTTCATAATATACGTTTCCGTACAGATCGAATCCGGTTCGCCTAATATAGGCTTCATAATATCTGTAGCCATATTCCCGCTTCCCACTGCTTCCGGAACATACACTTTCCATTTGCCTATGTATTCAGTCCCTTTTTCAAGTTTAGCCTTTTTTATATATCCCTGAGAATGATTTGCATATAATTTCACCATTCCTGCTCCGGGCTTGTCTGAATCAAATGTCTTATAAAATGTTCTGAGGCCAAACGTCATGGCCGGATGAACGATATCTGCAAACGATTCCTCCTTTAAGGCCATTACCTTGTGCAGTATGGAAATAGCCTTATTGTACCGGATAAAGACGTCACAGCCAGGTTCCAGGAGCGGACGCGACATCTCTGATACCACATCATCTCCTACATGAGTGACAACTTCACAATCGCCGCGGTGATCTCTGTCCCATAAAAAGTAGCAAACACCGCCTTTAATCTCTACTCCGGTAAAGCAGTCGCCCGCGTTTTCAAAATCATGCAATATTCTGATGTGATCATCTTTTAACATGGCATCCCTGAAAGCATCTAACCCTTTTCCGCCGGAATACCATCTCGCAGGAATAATCATTGTCAGATATCTGGGATTTAATTTTTTTGCCTGCTCTACAAACTGATTGTAGATCGGCATAGCGCTCGCCTGCGCTCCGCCGTCACTTAGCTGATAAGGAGGGTTGCCTATTATCACATCAAACTTCATATTGAAAATCTCCTCCGGATCTATCGTATGAATCCATTCATATGCATGCGTCTCAAGATCATCTGCCCTGTCGTACTGGCTCTGAGCAGCTCCACAGTAAACGCATTTACCATTTTGCCACCTGTGCTGAATATTCTTATACCTGATATTGCCATCGACGCTGTCGAAGTGGACTACCGAATAATTTCCATTTGCAGTTTTGGAACAGTACAAACTCCTTCTTGAAAGATACGAAGTCAATTCGGTTATAGCGATACCGTACAGCTGTTTCTTAAAGATATGATCGGTACGCTCCTGCAGATCCGGGAATACTGGCTCCAATCCTTTTAATAACCGTTTTGCGATCTCTCTTAAAAACACACCGCTCTTACATCCCGGATCCAGGAAAGTAGCTTTGGGATCGCTGAATAGTTCCTGCGGAAGCGAGTCAAGCATTGCATTAGCTATCTCAGGAGGCGTAAACACCTCATCATTCGAAAGATTAGCAATGCAGGATAATACATCCGGATTGTACATTGTGTTGTAAAGGTTATTTGCCATATTCCTGAATCCTCCTGTAGTCTGAAACATAAGAAGTCAAAAACTCTCCTTCGTCACCTGGCTTTTCTTCCAGCATTGAAAGAAGATTCATCTGGCCGTCCGAACCCTTCTTTATCTTTTTTTCAGCTCGCGGCTCATAGTCGCCAGCCAGCAGTTTATCAAACCGGAAATCCTTACGCTGTATTTTATTTCCCATAACAAAGGCCCACTCAGAAAACACGATCGGTTCCTCTGTATCGTTCCCATCATCATCCACCACCTTCAGGCTCAGTGCGTTGCCGCAGACGATGTTTCGGCTGAGGATGAACCTTACCGCCTCCCTGCATTCTTCACTGACTTCCTTCTTGCAGATGGCTTCATATTCCCTGTTCCAAATATCATACAGGCGTTCTCTGCATGCAAGCACGTTATCCATCATGAGGTCTACGCCATATATGCTTGCTACAGCTATCACCGACTGTTTCTCAAATTCCATCGGCAGCGGTTTCTTTTTCTTTGGTGGAATCGCTCTTTTCCTGGCCGCCTCTAACTTCCTGCGAAGTATTTCAGCAACAAAATTGCCGTCACCACAGGCCGGCTCCAGAAAACGACTGTCAACACGGTCTGTTTCCTGTTTGATCAAATCAAGCATGGCATTGACTTCGCGTTCTGCTGTAAATACCTCACCGTGATCAGCCACACGCTGTCGAGATTTCACTTGTCCTGTCATATCATCACCCCTACAAAAGGAAAAAGCTGAACGATCGCAGCCCGTACGATGCGTTCAGTTTTTCTACGGAAAGATGGATTCTCCGTGTTCACCAATAGAATGGTCCGTGTTGCGATTCCTGATCTTCCATTAACGCAAATATCTCTGAGGAGTACAATTGCAGTTTCATTGCACCGGCGACCATGTTTTTAAAGCGCTCTGCTTCTTCGAAACTATATATTCTAAAATTCTCTGTGTATCTGACAATACCATTTTCGTTCTGGTAATAATCCGTCATTAAATCTTTTCTCTCACGTTCCTCCGTCAGCCAGTCTTCGTGCCAGCCTACTGCAATCCCTGTTTCCGTCGAGTCACACTGCAGAGATAATTGTATGGATGGCTTTTTTAATTTTCTCTCATATTGCCCTAAGCTTTTGAAGGCCAGTTTACAATTTGCAAAATATTTATCGCGGTACTCCCAGTCATAGCCGATTGAGCGGTTGGTACTGATATCTGTAAAAACGCCGTCGTTATCATATGTCTCAATGGAATTCGGCCGCATCTCTATGTTTTTATGTACCGGCAGGCTGTTGAATAAGTCAACAAAGTTATTCATAGTCTCATTATGTTTATTATACAAAGAACCTCTATACACTCGGTCATCTCCTTTTCGGCTGGTTTCTTCCGATTATACCATAAATGTCTGATCCTATCAATTGAGAATAGATTTATTTTAGAAGGTTCTTATAAAACAGATAGTCAATATCCTTAAACACATTGAAAACAATCCTGATTCCACTTCCGGCTGCGTCCAGATAATCCTTAACCGTCCTGACGGCAATTTCCGCTGCCCTCTCATTCGGGAACATAAATACTCCTGTGGATATGCAGCAAAATGCAACGCTCGACAGTCCATTCTCATCAGCCAGTTTAAGAATTGACCGATAGCATGATGCGAGATCCTCTTCATTCTGCTTCGTCAGCCTGTGCTGCACGATAGGACCGACGGTGTGGATGATATGCTTCGCAGGAAGGTTGAATGCCGGCGTGATCTTTGCCTGCCCTGTCGGTTCCGGACAGCCCTGCTTCTCAATGATATCCTTACAGCAAAGTCTGAGCTCGATACCGGCCTTTGAACCCAGGATATTATCCAGGCACGGATGAAGCCACTGATAGCAGCCGGTGAAGCCGGAGTTAGCCGGATTGACCACCGCATCCACCGCAAGTCTGGACATATCTCCCTGCCACAGATAGATTCTTTCATCAGCTCCGATCGGCGACAGATCCGCTAAACTTACTATGCCTGCCGCCTGATTTTCCGCAGTCAGATATTCATCCTGAACCTTCAAAAACTCATCGCTGATGGGCTCTGGCATACGGATATTCATAAGACCTCTTAACAGATCCTTCTGTTTCTGTTCTTCTGACGGTATCTTTACATCAGATGCATCCGATCTCTCCGCCAGCAGCTGTTCTATCAGCCATATTCTCTTCTCTTCATGTGTCATTTACATCGATTCCTTTCCGACTTTCTTCTGAAACATATTGGAATGAGACAATGAAAAATCCCGGATTACCGGCAAAGAGCCCGGCAAAGCTGCCGGGTTCCATCCTCAGAATTCCTTCCCCTTATAGATCCGAACACTCAAGGCCGCGGACACCGCGAGCAGGCAAAGTCCCACGGCCGGGCCGAGATACGCCGCATGAACCAGCTGCTCAGGATCAAACTCCGGATGCCAGACTCCCGACTGTACGACCAGGTATCCGATCAGAACCGGGGTCAGCATCGCCACGGCTATGCTGGTGCGCGCTTTCTCCACCCCGAATCTGAACGTGAGCGGCAGAAGGATCGCGAGCATACACAGACTGATCGTCTGGAAAATGCACTGGCCGGTTATCATCTCCTGAAAAGGGGTTCTCGCCGCCACAAAGAAAATCGCCGTAGTCGCAAATCCCAGAACGTCCAGGAGCAGGCCGAGCATATACTTCGACAGCACGATCCGGCCCCGGGAGACCGGCATCGTCAGCGCGTATTTGTCCCAGCCGGACTGCTCGTCGTACCCGCACGCGGTCAGCAGGACGATCGACAGATATACCGCGAACATCCCGCCGAAAAAATACGGGTTCTTCTGCATTACGCTCAGCCCTCCCCAGAATACCAGGATCAGCAGGTAGCTCTTCCACTGCTGCTTCAGGTTGATCAGATCCTTATAAACCAGTCCGCTCATCTTGTCTCCTCCTTCACATGATACAGCATGATATCCTCAATGCTCGCCGGATCACACACCAGCCCGGCAGGGATCCTGTCACGCAGCGCCAGCGCCTCAGCGCCGAAGCTGTTCTGCCTCACGCCGACGATCGCGGAACGGTCGAGGGTTTCCAGCTCCTGCCGTGAGCACTTCAGCACCACGTATTTTTCCTGCAGGGCATTTTTCTCCTCGCAAAACACGAGCTTTCCTCTGTGCAGGAACGCCACGTAATCGCAGATCTTTTCGAGATCGCTCAGAATGTGAGAAGAGACAAAGATCCCATGACCCTCGTCCTGCATAAAGTCCAGAAAAATGTCGAGGATCTCGTCGCGCACGATCGGATCCAGCCCGCTCGTCGCCTCATCGAGCAGCAGCAGCCGGCTGTCGTGCGAGAGCGCCGCCGCGAGCATCAGCTTCATCTTCATGCCGCGCGAATAATCCCTGATCTTCTTGTCGTGCGGAAGCTCGAATTTTCCCAGATACTGCGCAAAGCGCGCGCCATCCCATGTCCGATAGCATTTTGCCATCATCTTCGCGATGCTGCCCGCCGACATTGCCGCCGGAAAATTGCACTCATCCATAACGACTCCGACCTGCTCGTTCCTCTGCACAGGGCTTCCCTCCGTGCTCTCCCCGAAGATCGAGATCTCGCCCGCGTCCTTTTTGAGCAGATCCAGGATCAGCTTGATCGTCGTGCTCTTACCCGCGCCGTTCTCCCCGATAAAGCCCATGACGCAGCCGGACGGAAGCGAGAGGCTCAGATCCTCCAGCGCAAACCCCGGGAACTCTTTCGAGACGTGGTTCAATTCCAATATATTTTCCATATTCCAAATCCCTCCTGATCTTGCTTTTGCCGCGCATCTCTGCATACGTTCTTCTTGCCGGCCGGCAATATTCCCTGCTGCGGGTGACCCACAGCTATTTCTCACTGTAGATCAGCTCCAGCATATCCTGAAGCTCCTTAAGGCTCAGCCGGCAGCCGACAGAGAGCCCGACGATCTCCTGCATCCGCTCCTCGATCCTGCGCAGCTGCTCCTCCCGCACGAACTCCAGGTTCTTCTTCG